>JBDTGD010000218.1:0-5617 GCA_039937595.1 Ginsengibacter sp.
ATTGGACTTATTATGTTACACCAACGATTAGTGCACCTATATTCAGAAACAGTTCTTTAGCCTCGTCTGTTAATTTTTCTCCATTGGCAATATTCCAAAATGCTGCTGCAAATGGAATGATTTATAAAGCAAACTTTGGCTTTGAAACCGGGGCAAAAATAACTTACGCCCTTTCAAAAAAATGGAAGGTGTTTAGCGGACTTAATCTCAATTATTCTGATTATAATTTAGTTTCAAATCTTATCCACCCCACTTTTGCGACTTTGACATTAAAAGATAAGAATACAGGTATTCCCTATTCAAAAAGTTACATCACTTTTTATGGCAACGGCCAAAGCCTCAACCAGGTCGCCCTTACTAATTATAGCTTCCAGTTTTCAATACCGATAGGTTTAGAATACCAGGTTTGGGGGAATAAACATATACAGATTAGCGTCGCTTCTGCGATCGAACCATCGGTGGTTTTAAAAAGCAATTCTTATATCATATCAGCAGATAAAAAATATTATGTACAGGATCCTGGTTTGATGCGAAAAATGAACCTGGGAGGAAACTTTGGTACATTCATCAGTTTTGGTTCAAATAAGATAAGATGGCAAATTGGGCCTGACATTCATTATCAAATGTTATCTACCTATAAGAATAATTATCTCTCAGAAGAACATTTGATCGATTATGGCATAAGAATTGGCATATCAAGACGATATTAAAATCTGTAATTACAATATTTTTTTTAAAAGAAATTTTATTCAACCCGTTGCCTCGTACCCTGCAACGGTTTTTTTTATTCGTAATTTTGCTGATGCAAAAATTATTTTCATCTTTTATATTTTGTTTCTTTCTTATTTTTTTAGGGTGCCATACCACTCCAAAATCGGTGACTCCGGCGGGAAATGCTACGGGAGATAACCCCTCTATATTTCCGGTAACCGATTTTCTAAAAGGGCAATTATTAGAAATAGATAGCATGGAAACTACTCCTTTAAAAATAACTACCGAGAATGGCAAGACTGATTCAGTTTGGATAAAAAGAGAAGATATCAGGTCAGCCGCGGCTCCGTTTCTTACGCCTGTGATAGACTCTTCCGGCATGTCTTCTTTTTTCTCCGGAAAGTCATTTCTGGACCAAACGATCAATGCTTATACTTTTACTTATGAACCCAAGGTCAAATTACCGGATTCAATAAGCTTAAGACATTGGGATGTCTATATAAGCCCGCAGACAAATACGATAACGCGTGTTTATTTAGTAAAAGAAGTGGTTGATAGTACTGTAAAGACCACTACACAATTAACCTGGTTTTCCAATAAATGGTTTAGTATGAGAACAATCACCCAGGCACCGGGAAAGCAACCTGTAATAAAAGAAGAAAAAATAATTTGGAATTTTGCGGAATGATTTGAAATTCCGATAATATAGCCGCCCTCAAAGAATTGTTGTTATGACCAGTGAATTTTTTCAAACGATAATGAAAACGCTGCCCATTCAGCCGGGCATTTATAAATATTTTGACGATAAACATGAACTGATCTATATAGGAAAGGCAAAAAATATAAGAAAAAGAGTCAGCTCCTATTTTACAAAAACTTTTACCGGTTATAAAACCCATGAGCTGGTAAGAAAGATCCACAAGATTGAATTTACAATTGTTGATAGTGAGCAGGATGCCTTTCTTCTTGAGAACTCATTGATAAAACAATTTCAGCCAAAATTTAATATAAACCTGAAGGATGATAAAAGCTATCCATACATTGTAATTAAAAATGAACCTTTTCCCAGGATTTTTTTAACGCGTAATAAAATCAATGATGGGTCCGAATATCTTGGACCTTTTACATCTGTTGGAAGAGTGAGAGAATTACTTAGTTTTATCAAAGAATTTATTCCATTGCGTACGTGCAAATTGAACCTTACGGAACAAAATATTTTGAAAAAAAAATTCAAAGTATGTCTTGAGTATCATCTTGGAAATTGTAAAGGACCCTGCGAGGGTTTGCAATCTAAAGAGGATTATGATGAAGGTCTTCAACAAATACGCCAGATGATAAAAGGAAACTTAAGTCCCGTAATTCAGAGATATAAGGAGGAAATGAAATACTATTCAGAGCAAATGCAATTTGAAAAAGCCGCGGTTATAAAAAAGAAATTAGAAGGCCTTGAAAATTACCAGTCGAGGTCAGTTGTCGTAAGCAAATCGCTTGCAAATCTTGATGTGTTTTCCATTCTAAGGGAAAACGAAACTGCATACGTAAATTATTTAATGGTTCAGAACGGGGCAATCATCCAGACACATACGATTACGCTGGAGCCTAAGCTCGATGAGAGTGATCCGGAAATTTTAGCGCTTGCTATCACCGATTTAAGAAAAAAGTTTAACAGTGAAGCTGTTGAAATCATTATTCCCTTTTTGGTGGAATATCCCGAAGGAGATGTGATAATTACCATTCCGCGGGGCGGAGATAAGAAGAAACTTTTGGACCTTTCCGAGAAAAATGTCAATTATTTTAGGGAGGAAATGAAGCGAAAAAAAGTGCTTCATTTGGAAGGCAAAACCGAAAAAGAAAAAGAAGAGGTATTGGTTCTATTACAGGAGGACCTTCATCTTCCCGAATTGCCACTTCATATTGAATGTTTTGATAACTCCAATTTCCAGGGAAGTTATCCTGTGGCTGCAATGGTTTATTTCAAGGATGGAATGCCCGACAAGAATGAATACCGTAGATTTAATATTAAAACTGTTACGGGCATCAATGATTTTGCGAGTATGAAAGAAGTTGTTTCGCGGAGATACAAAAGACTTTTGGAAGAAGAAATTTCACTCCCGCAATTAATAATTATTGACGGTGGTAAAGGCCAGTTGAATGCGGCTGTGGAGGGGCTCGAAGAAATAGGAATGATGGGGAAAACAACGGTGGTGGGCCTTGCCAAGAATGAAGAAGAAATTTTTTTCCCCGGAGACCGGGAGTCTATCAAACTTCCATGGAACAGCGAAAGCCTGAAACTAATAAGAAGGATAAGAGATGAGGTACATCGGTTTGGTATTACTTTCCATCGCAACCAGAGAAGTCGCGGGACTTTTGTAAATGAATTGGAAAATATAAAAGGAATCGGAAAAAGCACAGTAGATATACTATTGAAAAAATACAAATCGGTAAAAAAAATAAAAGATCTTTCTCTGGAAACGCTGGAAGAAAGCGTTGGTAAATCAAAAGCCACCGTTATTTCTGAATATTTTAATAAAGAAAAAAACGGGCAGGGTTCGTTACCATAAAACACTAAAATCGCGTGTGAAGCTTAAAAGTTAAAAAATAACCTCAAAAAGAATTCACTTTTTTATTCTAAAATAGCTTTCTAACTTTAGGAGATGAGGCTGTTATTAATATTGGTATGTTTTATTATCTACACGCTTCCAATAAATGCACAAATTGGAAAGATAGAAAGAATTGCATTAAATATTCCTGATTCTGAAACTAATACCACAGATGATATTGCGGCCTATATCAAAAGTCATTTTAATACTGATGATGAAAAAATACGTGCTATTTATACCTGGGTAACTTACAATATTAAATATGATAAAACCAGTGTTCATAGAATTATTTTAGATGAAGACCAGGAACAAAGAGTGACCTATGCACTCAAAAGCAGAAGGGGCGTATGCGAAAACTTCGCAGCCATCTTCAATGATATTTGCCAAAAAAGTGGAATACCTTCTTTTTATATCGAAGGATATACAAAACAAAATGGCTCTGTTGACCGAACCGGCCATGTATGGTGTGCCGCGTTTGTTGATAATACCTGGGCGCTTTATGACCCTACCTGGGATGTAGGATACTTAAGTGGAGGCAATTATGTAAACCAGGTGGGAGCGAGCTATTTTAAAAATTCGCCGGGTGATTTTATATTATCGCATCTCCCGTTTGATCCTATGTTCCAGTTTTTAGATTACCAGGTTTCTTATAAAGAGTTTTATAACGGCAGTAGACCAACAAATAATCCAAAATCTTATTTTAATTATAAAGATTCTTTGAGTGTATATTATCATTCAGATTCTCTATCAAGGTACCTGGCTTCTTTTCATAGAATTGAAAACTTCGACTGGCCTTCATCAAAGATTGACACAAAATTAAAACGCCAGAAACTGGAAATTGAATTGATTTACCAGGATAGGGATATGAATGATTATCATTCGGCAATAGCCGATTATAATACCGGAATTGATCTGTTAAATGAGTTTATTAATTACAGGAATAATCAATTTCAACCCACAAAAAAAATGGATGAAGTGCCAAAAATGTTTAACACTATTTCTAAAAAAATTGCTGCTGCCAATCAAAAATTAGTAGAGGTAAATCAGTCTAAAGCTACCTTGACCTTAAATACCGGTGACATACAACAGAAATTAAATGACCTTGCATTGTATGTGAAAGAACAACAAAATTTTTACAGAAATCACTTGAGTTCATCAAAGTAAGTAACATTAGCTTCAATGGAAGATGCTGCTGTTATCAGGCAATTATTATTCATCTTGGTGAAATAGAATTTATATGGTTGCAAATTTAAAGCCATGGATTTTTGAGGCTTTAAAAAAAACACGTTTTGAAAAATGCATCCAAAAGAATTAAAATGAACAGGTTAAAATTATCAGGAAAGCAACTTAGGGCTATCGGATTCCCCGAGGCTCCGGTTATAAGCATTGCAATGAGTGTGATGGAAAAGAATTATAAATATCATTCTGAAGAAGATGCTTTGCAAATATTAAAAAGCATTTTTGAAAATCCGGGAGAATACCTGGATGATGCAGTACTAGGGAAAATCGCGGCGCAATTTATCGAAAAACCAGTTGAGGAAATTAAAGAAATTCCATTGAATGAAACGGGGATTCACTATAATATTTTTGGTGCAGAAAATATTGAGGAAGGCGCTTTGAAACAAATGGAAATTGCCGCTAAACTACCGGTTGCAGTTGCAGGCGCTTTAATGCCCGATGCACACCAGGGGTATGGATTGCCTATTGGCGGCGTGCTCGCGACCAACAACGCGATAATTCCTTATGCCATTGGTGTTGATATCGGTTGTAGAATGTGCATGAGTATTTTTCCAATTGAAACATCAGCGTTAATAAAAAAAGCCTCTTTTTTTCAAAGGGAATTATTGGCGAATACTTTGTTTGGCCCAGCCGCGAGTTTAAAGACTTCACAGAACACGAAGTGCTTGAGAGAAAAGAATTTGCCGAAATAGCTTTTGTATCCACTTTAAAGAATAAAGCGGCGAAGCAATTGGGTTCTTCAGGAAGCGGTAATCATTTTGTAGAATTCGGAGAAGTAGTAATCACAGTTCCCGATAATCCTCTTAATTTAAAAACCGGCAAATATGTTGCTTTACTGAGCCACAGCGGAAGTCGCGGATTAGGCGCTACCATTGCTTCTCATTACACACAAATCGCCATGGAGAAAACTGTCTTGCCTCACGAAGCAAAGCATTTGGCATGGCTTGACCTTGATACGCAGGAAGGAATGGAATATTGGTTGGCAATGAATCTCGCAGGAGATTATGCATCCGCATGTCATCATACTATTCATAAAAAGATAGCGAATGCTATTGGTGAGAAACCAA
>JBDTGD010000219.1:0-6508 GCA_039937595.1 Ginsengibacter sp.
GCCATTAATGAATTAAAATCGATGTGAAGTTCATTTTTAGAATAGTCCTCAAAATATTGCCACATAAGATCGGGGCTGAAATGGTCAAAACCTGCAGCCACAGCGGTATGTGAGGTAAATATATTCCCTGCCCTGGTTACCGCGAGAGCAGTTTCAAAGGATACATCATTTTCTTTCATGAACTGATTAGCCCGTTCCAAAACTAAAAAGGCTGCGTGGCCTTCGTTGAGATGACACACTTCGGGTTTGATGTTAAGTGCCTGCAGCAATTTCATTCCTCCGATACCAAGAAGTATTTCCTGTTTGATGCGCAGGTCTGATTCGCCGCCATATATTTCGCTCGTTATTCCTCTATAGGCAGGTAAGTTAGCCGGATCATTGCTGTCCATCAAATATAATTTACGACTTCCTACCTGAACCTGCCAGGCTCTGATACAAAGCGGATGACCCGACAAATTAATCTGAAACCGAAGCCATTCGCCATTTTCGAGACGCAGAGGAGTAACGGGCAACTGGCCCGGGTCATTATAGGGAAACAGCGCCTGCTGTGATCCATGTTTATCAATCTGTTGCCGAAAATATCCCTGCTGATAAAGAAGCCCGATTGCAACAACCGGAACGCCTAAATCGCACGCAGATTTCAACTGGTCTCCGGCTACATTTCCCAAACCGCCTACATAAATTGGGAGCGCTTCGCTTAGCATATATTCCATGCTGAAATAGGCTACTGTTTTTAAAGGTGAATCGGGATGAGCTTTCTGAAACCATGCATTGGAAGAGGTATGTTGATTTTTTGTTTTTATAAGTTCATTTATTTTTTCACGAAAACCCGGATCATCCATTTGTTGTTTAAGCCGATCCCTGGAAACGGTTTGCAAAACGAGTAAGGGATTGTTTGTGCTTTCCCAGAGAAATGGGTCTAATTGTTTCCACAACTCATCCGCCGAGTGATTCCATGACCAGCGTATGTCCAATGCAAGAGATGCAAGCGAGTCAACTCCCTCAATACCTTCAGGTAAAAGTCCATAAATTTTGTTGTTAAATTCTGTGTTCATATATTTCTAATTATTGCAACTCCAAAGCCTGGTATAATAACCTGAAATCGCATTTTCGTTTCAAAAAGCTTTGTGAAAAGCGGATCCGTAATAATTAATCACTCTTCATAAGTGATCACTGTCCCGGTATTTGCCAAGCCGCTTTTTCCACTTATATCGGTTGTGACATGAGACCTCACATGATCCATTGCGCTGCGCCCCATAGAAGCGGCTAATAAAGCAGAAACGCGTCTTCTCTTTCTTTTCCCTTCCTCTCTTTGCTGAACGATTTGATCTATACTTTTTGATTCACTCGACTTTACTTCTTTTCTATCTTTTTCCTGGGTTATTAATTTCTGATGAATACCTGCTGCGACAGAAGTGTATTCCCTCGATTGTTTCATTTGAAAATCTAAGTGTCTTTCAAACTCCGCTGCGGAAGCCTGGCAAACGATGTCATTCAATTCGCTGATCTGTAGTGACCAGGAGCTCCCCAGGCTTATCAATTCTGCTGCTGCGCGGGAAAGTATGGCGCATTCATCATGGTAGGCAATTTGCGCAATTGTTTCCAGCTCTTTGTTTTTCGAATCCTTAAAAATTATAAAAGCTTCCTTTGCGCAGGTTCTGCATGCTTCTGCGCATTCTTTACAGTGCTCCATAGCAATATGGTTTTCACATTCTTCGGCGCATGCGTCACAAATAGTAGCACATAAACCACTAATTTTTGTTGAGTAACCGCTATTTAATGTAATCAATCCGGCAGTTGCACGACACACGACTGCGCATTCAAGGTCGAGCCTGATACACTTAGTCAGGTTTTGGACTTCTTTTTCTTCAAGGCATGAAATAGCGCAATGGTTGCAGATCGTTGCACATTCAACGCAAGCATCTATACATTTTTGATATAGTTGATTAAGCATAATTTTTATTTTTTGATTAAAAAAAATTATTGTTTTCAGTAGCTTAAGCCTTCATTTTCTTGAATCAATTTATTATTATAAATAAATTTATCCATGACGTTTTTTCCAGGCTGAAATGATATGTTTAAAATTATTCCGGAGGAGCCCGAAACAGGCAATCAATTAATATTTTTTGCATGATTTATTTTTCGGCAGATGTGATTCCATTTTTTAATTCCTCAATTCTTTTAGAATAGCTTACCAATTGTTTCTCCGCAATTTTATTGCCATCTTATCTGGAATTCATTTTTATTCATTTATTTTCACAAATTTTATTGGAAACATCCTTCGTTAGTCTTCTATCCAAAACATCAATTTGTCCACAGTGTTTTTTTAATTTGCTTTTTAATCTTTATAGCATTGTTTCAAAAAGTTTTTTCTACATGTAGCTTTTCCAACCAAGGCGAAGCATTGAAACAAAAACAATATAATGACTTTCTTATAGTAAAGAGAAGACGTGAAGATTCAGAAGTGAAGTAAGTGTGCGTATTAAAAAGAATATTTTCGAATGCCAACCGCGGGAAAGTTGCAGTAATTAAAGGGATCTGTCATCCTGATTCCATAATTTAAAGAAACAGTAAATATTTTATAGAGAATCCTATTTTATTGTTTTTCGGAGAAATCAGATTTAATTTTCTCATTAAAATCATTTGAATTTCTCTTTTTATTGATAACGAATTCCATTGATCGCCCGCGAGCATTTTGCCCAAGTAAACAATCTGTCCTACGTGATAACAGTAGTGCGCTATTTGCCTGTTAATTGCGTCTATCACCAACAGCGGTTCTTTTCTTATATAAATTGTTTTATCAAGGTCCTCGTTGGATAAACTCTCTAACGCTGTTAAAAGACAATTCCAGCCTGCGTTCCATTTATTAAGTAATTCCTCTTTCGTTTTAATTATTTTTTCAAATTCTGCGTCTCTTTCGCGCCATTGTTTTTCGCCGTCTTCAGTAAGGAAATTAGTCCAGCGCGAAAGCATATTGCCCGATAAATGCTGAACGATGATGGCGATGCTGTTAGTTTGCTCATTGTATTGCCAGAATAAATTTTCTGCGGTTAATTGCTCCATTGCTTTTTCGCCAAGCAATTTATATTGATTGAAATTCTTTTTTGCACTTGCTAGATAATCGAATGGCATGAGAAATTTTAATGTGAGTTTTCTAAAAAGAACCGAATAAAAATTCCGGTTATTTATTCGGTTACTGCGAATTTAATTTGAAACATTAACGTCTTCGTCTTTTTCAATCTCATCTACAGTCTCCAATGTATCAATTGTTGCTAACACGGTTATGCCACCTTTTACCTGCTGATTGAGTTTTACATTTAATTGTGTCCCGACAGGTAAGATCACGTCCACACGGCTGCCGAATTTTATAAATCCCATTTCATTTCCCTGAAACACTCGTTGACCCACAGCCAGGTAATTTACAATGCGCTTGGCAAGTGCGCCGGCAATTTGTTTTACCAATATCTCAGCGCTGTCACTTTTGATAACCACAGAGTGCCTTTCATTTTCAGTAGATGATTTGGGACTCCAGGCGACCAGGTATTTGCCTTTGTGATATTGGCTGTATTCCACTTTTCCTGACATAGGAATCCTGTTGATATGGACATTGGCGGGACTCATAAATATAGAAACCTGTAGCCGTTTGTCTTTAAAATATTCAGTTTCCACAGTTTCCTCGATTACCACCACTTTTCCATCGGCCGGGCAGATTACCTGGTGATGGGATACAGTACAATTCCTTTTTGGAGATCTAAAAAAAGAGATGATAAATAACATGACAACCAAAGTAACGCCAAAGACGATCCACGAAACGACCGGCATGGAAGCACTAAAAAAATAAAAGAAAATAATATTAATGGCCCCAAATATCAAAGCGCAAAGCGCAATGGTTTTGTAGCCTTCTTTGTGAATATTCATCAGCTAAATTTATTTACAAATATAAAAATTGACAGGCAGACAAGACTTTTTATTTTCTTAGCTGATAAAGAAAAAATAATATACAAACACAAATGGTATTGCAATTAGCATTGAATCAAAACGATCCAGGAAACCACCATGTCCCGGCATTAGATTTCCACTATCTTTTACCTGCGCCATTCGCTTTATTTTACTTTCCAAAAGATCGCCAAACGTGCCAAATACCGCACAGCACAAACTTATGACTATCCAATCTTTTACAGAATAATATCCTGTTGCATACCCGATCAACGTGATCGCTAATACGCAGAGAGCTATACCGCCGAGAGTTCCTTCCCAGGTTTTTTTAGGCGAAATTTTTGACAATGGATTTTTGCCTATGAAAGAACCAACAATGTATGCCATTGTATCATTGATCCAAATAGAAAAAACAATCCCGCATGGGATTATTTTCAAATAGCTATCATTTATTCCATCAAAATACCAGGTCCGGATGTAAATCATTAAAACAATCGGTAATGTGATATAAAGCAGACCCAGCAGACTTTTTAACTTATAATTTAACGGATCGATTTTTTTCTGAAGCTTTATAAATTCGTACCAGCAGCCAAAATGTATGATGGTAAATAATATAATAAAACTCCATTGATTCCACAATAGTCCTACAAGCATTGCGGCACCAAAAATGATAGCGGTAAGCGCCCGTGTTTTAAAAGTTTTGGTATCAAAGGCCATTTAGTATTTTTTAAGATTCACGTGCAATCCAATTATGAAAATCATTAGGATCATCCAATTCAGGAAATGTATACTTTTTCTGTTGCGCCAAAGAAAGTTCCCTGAATTTTATAAATGCAATTATAATTAAAACAATCGCCACCAGGCCCATCCAAATGGGGAAATTTTCTTCAATATCTTTTGTGTTCTTGCTTTGCGACATCGTAGCCACATACAACGCCGTGACTTGAACACCATTATACAAGAAATGAAAAAGTATATTCAGCCAGATACTTCCGCTGTAGTAGAAAACCAGTCCTAACGCAACACCGAGAGCAGCCCTTACAAAAAAACCGTAATAAGAAAAATGAACCGCGCTAAAAATGATGGAAGTAACGATAATAGCAATCCAAGGACCTTTAAACCAGCGTGTGAAAATATTTTGCAATCCGCCTCTGAAAAAAACTTCTTCAAAAACCGCAGGCAATAACGCGATAATTATCATGGAAAACAAGTATCTGGGAAAAGAATTGATTTTGATAAGAGCCGTTTCCTGCGCCGCCCGGTCTGCTTCTTTTGCCATGAAATAAACTTGCCATGAATTTGGAAGCGGGATCATTTTGGTTAACTCTGCCAAAGCGCCCGACAATGGAAAAGTAAGAATGAGAATCACCAACACCAATAACACTTGTTTGTAATTAACGTTTGTATTAAGGCCAAGAAACCTGGAAGGATTGCGATAACAGATGCGGGCGGTAAAATACGCTGGCAAAAAGAACATAAACAAAGTGGAAACAACCTGGATCCACATAATGGCGTCATAATATTTTGGATTAAATATTTCAGTCGCCATTGATGAAATCGGCCTGCCAGTCATTACAACCCAGATTATGATCGGAATAATTATTCCGCCAATTACCAGTCCTGCTCCCACCAATCCAAGCAAAATACCTAACTGTGATGAAAAACTAAAATTTCTCGAATTTTTATCAATCATTGCGTTCTCTGTTTATAAGTGCGTAAATTTACAGCCAAAATTTTTTACAAGAAGACAATAAGTGATCAGTAAATCAATAAATAACGAAGATTTTCATTTAATAAAATAATTTGATTAGAATAGGTAACATACAACTTCCTGAATTTCCATTACTCCTCGCACCCATGGAAGACGTGAGCGACCCCCCGTTTCGTGCGGTCTGTAAAGATAATGGCGCACATCTGATGTACACAGAATTTATTAGTAGTGAAGGATTGATACGCGATGCCATCAAAAGCAGGAAGAAATTAGACATCTTCGATTACGAAAAACCAGTTGGCATACAGATTTTTGGTGGTGATGAAGATAGTTTGTCCATGGCAGCCAGGATTGTTGACGCTACTAACCCCGATTTATTAGACATCAATTTTGGATGCCCTGTAAAAAAAGTTGCCTGCCGTGGCGCCGGCGCCGGCGTTTTAAAAGATGTTCCCTTAATGATCCGGCTAACAGACGCAGTGGTAAAAAGCACTTCATTGCCGGTTACCGTAAAAACAAGATTAGGCTGGGATGAGGACACAAAAAACATAGAAGAAGTGGCAGAACGTTTGCAAGATGTCGGGATTAAAGCACTGGCCATTCATGGCCGCACCCGTGTACAAATGTACAAAGGGAGCGCAGCCTGGGAATTGATAGCTAAAGTGAAAGAGAACCCAAGAATCACCATTCCTATTTTTGGGAACGGCGACATTGACTCCCCGCAAAAAGCGCTGGAATATAAAAATAAATATGGCGTAGATGGAATTATGATCGGGCGTGCTGCTATCGGCTATCCGTGGATTTTTAATGAGATTACCCATTATATAAAGACTGGCGAAATCCTTCCTTCTCCTACGGTTG
>JBDTGD010000220.1:0-7855 GCA_039937595.1 Ginsengibacter sp.
GATTCCTGGTAAAAATTTTCAGTATCATAGATAACGCCATAGCGCTGGGAATTAAAAATATCATTCACACTAAAAGTAATCGAACCTTTATTGTTTTTGAACAAATCTTTTCGCGCAGCAAAATCGGCTTCGAATCTTTCTAACCTTCTTCCCTGCGGTATTACTCTCGGCGAAAAATAGCTTGCCCTTAACTGAAAACTGATTTTATTAAATGCCGAAGACGCGTTCTTTGTATTAATTTTATAATCAGATGATAGCTTGGTGTTCCAATTAAAACCCTCGTTGCTTAGATCAGCTTCGTTATTACCTGCGTTTACTTTTCTGTATCCTAAACTTACCGAAGGAGTTACATTAAAATCTTTAGTTACTTTTTGTTGCAATGTCAATTCAATACCTATTTGGTTGGCACTTTTAGCGTTGATGAAAGTATTCACAATTGCATTGGGATCGACTGCTGCATTATGCAATTGTTCGTATTGTGCCTGAGTGATGGTATCACTATAACGCGTGATGTCATTAAGCGTATTTCTATAATATATCGATGCTAAAAAATTACTATTATTCTTAAAAGTCTTACTGTAATTGAACTCTAACGAGTTAGTAAATTCAGGTTGAAGCATAGGATTTCCCACCTGTATATTAAGAGGGTCGTTAATGTCAACGAATGGATTCAACTGCCAGAAGTTAGGCCTGCGAATTCTCCTGGAATAATTTAACTGAAGTTCATCTTTCTCCCCAATTTTTTTTGAAAGATAAAGGCTTGGAAACAATGCATCCCAAAGATTTTTGAATGAAGAAGGATATTCGTATCCAAAGTTTTTAGCGCTGTCTATTAGTGTACCCGCAAACTTAGAATATTCTCCTCTAAGACCTGCCTGGTAACCAATACTTTTTAAGATGCCGGTATAAGTGATATAGGCAGCTTGAACATTCTCAGTGTATTTGTAATTATTGCTTAAAGGAAGTTTTGTTTCCGTATTATCATTAACAGAAAATGAATTGAAATAACTTTCATAGTTATTAGTAAAGCTCCGTAAACCGGCTTCTAATTTTTTATTTTCACCAAGAGGATTTTCATAATCAAGTTTTACCGTCACCTGGTTGTTATCATTAGCACCATCATTGCGCACCAGGTTTACGTCACCGTTTTGAGTTCCGTCAGGGTTATAAAATGTATTTAGAATTGTTGCATTATTTTTGACATTTCCGTAATTGACATTCGCAGTCATATCTAATTTTTCGCCATCTTTTGGAAACTTGTGTGTATAAAATAATTGGGTATTTTTTCGGTTAAATTCAAAATATTGATCTGAGGTTCGTTGTCCATATTTCTCCATAATTTTATCGCTGTCATAGTATTGCTGCTTCTGATAATCATCTGTCTTGAAGCGGCCATTCACAAAGCCCTGCGATAAGGTAATGGTGTTTCTATTGTCCAGAAAATAATCGGCGCCGAACCTGATGGAGTTAAACTTTCTTTGGCGATTAGTATTGGTATTCTGATCAAAATAATTTTCTATAATTCCATCAGTTTTATTTTGCCTGAAGCTGTTTCCCTTTGATGTTTCATCAGAGTAGCTATGATTTCCGCTTACAAAAAAATTAAATTTACCCTGCCGTAAATTCAAATTAACATTGCCTGAATATCTTTTTGGAGTTCCACCGGTTAATGAAACAATTCCATTAAGACCATTCCGTTTATTTTTCTTAAGAATAATATTAATGATTCCACCCGAGCTTGACGCATCATATTTGGCAGAAGGATTAGTAATTATCTCGATCCTATCTATGTCATCAGAAGCAATCTGATCAAGAGTGAGAATCGTTGGCCGTCCATCAATAAAAATCGTTGGGCTTGAATTTCTTAATTCAATATTCCCATCTACATCTACTGAAACCGAAGGAATGTTTTTCATTACATCGATCGCGGTTCCACCTTTTGATGTAATACTTTTATCTACGTCAAAAATTCTTTTATCAATTCCCAGGCTCATGGCGGGCCTTTCTGCCACAATAGTAACGGCGGCTAATTTTTCATGTTCACGCGACATGATAATATTGCCCAAGTCCTTTTGGACATTGGATACAGCAGCCAGACTTCCATCTTCTCCAAAATCAAAAGTCTTATCATAAGGACTGTAACCAACGACTGAAATCTTTACCAATAATGTTTGATTTATAGGAATTTTATTAAATAAAAAATCTCCATTAGGCTTGCTGGACATAGCTCCGATTAAAGAGTCTTTCGTTTGATTAGATAAAGAATCGATAATTCTTATATACAATTGGACTGATGCTGCATCAATCCCTTTGTTTGTTTGGAGATCGACTATCCTGCCGAATACACTGTTTACCGATTGTGAACGGATTAAATTCACTTCAGGCTCAGGGATCGGTTCTTTATCAACTTGTGCGAACAAATAATTAGAGAAAAAAGTGGAGACAAAAAATAAAATAAAATACTTCATGAAAATTAATTTTTCCTTGATGCTATTGCTATTGGGAGTTTAAAAATTGATCCTTGTAAAAAAAATAGATATAATCTATTGTAGGTGGCAAATTTACGAAAAAAGATTTTAGACGTTCTCACAACGAACCACCTGCGAAATACTATTTAGTATTTTTAATAAATCAAATTACATGGAACATCGCCTTGTTGTTAGGATTGGAGAAAACATAACCTGCAAAATTCAATGCAGGTATTATTAATAATTGATAGTTTTATCCCAATCCTTATAACTTATTAATTACAACAATCAGGGCCACAGCATGAGGATTTAGCTTTTTCTGCATAAACGGTTATGCTGAAAATTCCTGTATTGCCGGTTTTGAAACTTTTAAGTTCTTCCTCATTCAAGTAATTTCTTAAAATATCGTCAGGAACATTAATAGGCTTTTCCTTTTGTAACGTGATGTTACTAAACCCATTTGTTTTAATGAGTTCCAGGTAAACATCTTTTTGTATAGCCCCTGATACGCAGCCAGCATACATTTCAGCATCTTTGCGTAAAGCCTCGGGCAGATTCCCAACCAATACTACGTCTGAAATACTGAAGTGGCCACCCGGTTTTAGTACCCGAAATATTTCTTTAAACACTTCGTTTTTATCCGGCACCAGGTTTAACACGCAATTGCTTACAATGACGTCTGCAATATTTGCCGTCACAGGCATTTTTTCAATATCACCCTGCCTGAATTCTACATTATAATAATTTAATTTTTTCGCGTTTTCTCTTGCCTTATCAATCATGGCCGGCGTAAAATCTATTCCTATCACTTTCCCGTCTTCGCCTGTTTCCGCTCTTGCGACAAAACAATCATTACCCGCGCCGCTGCCAAGGTCAATTACAGTATCACCTTTTTTGATCCTGGCAAACTGTGTAGGTAAGCCACAGCCTAAACCTAAGTCTGCATCAGGGTTATAGCCTTTCAGCGTATCGTAGTCGTCGCTCATAATATTATAGAACTCTGTGGAGCAACCACCCGAGCCACAACAGGAAGATTGATTGGTTTCTTTGTCTTGTAAAGCGATTTCGCTGTACTTCTGTTTTACTAATTCTTTGAGTTGTTCTGAAGTTTGCATTTTTATTTTTTTTATGATTAACAACAATTATTTTTCTTTTCTAAACCTGCAGAAATTTTGCTGAAATAACTTTGTAGCTTTTGAATAGCCTTTTCGTCGATGCAATAACAAATGCTGTTTCCCTCAATGTTGCCCTTTATCAGGCCGGCGTTTTTAAGTTCTTTCAGATGTTGGGAGATCGTTGGTTGTGCGAGCGGCAGTTCGTTTACAATGTCGCCGCAAATACACGTATCAACCTTTATTAAATACTCGATGATGGCGACTCTTGCTGGATGCCCCAGGGCTTTTGCTATCGTCGCAATGGAATTTTGTTTGTCCGTAAAATTTTCTGTCTTTGTCGCGCCCATATCTTTAATTTAATATTGCAATATTACGATAAAGAATTCATGGAACAAATTATTTTTTTGCCAGTTCGGGGATGTTTAAAATTTTAAGAAAATT
Source organism: Ginsengibacter sp. (assembly GCA_039937595.1). Classification (GTDB taxonomy): domain Bacteria; phylum Bacteroidota; class Bacteroidia; order Chitinophagales; family Chitinophagaceae; genus Ginsengibacter. The sequence goes on from JBDTGD010000220.1 coordinate 4,025, forward strand.
TTTCTTGATGGGGAATTGTGGAAAATAAAGTATCAATTACAGTAAACAAACAAAAAGGACATTTTCCTGTTCAGGCCAAAAAAGAATTATTCCCCGTAATTCTTAATGAGCGCAGGCCGCTGCGTTATTTCATGGTAGCATACTGCGCCTTCTTTGAAATAGTGGAATACCATGCTCCTCCGGGTTTTTTCTTTGTCGATATGTTTATCACCGCCGTGAAAAAGGTTAGCATGCCAGATCAGGAGGTCGCCTTTTTTTGCAAAGAAATTTACTTTTGTCAATTCCTGCTCCTTGATTTTTTCACTTATCATTTTTTCATAATCGTGATACGATTTATTACCGAGCAGGAAAGAATTGCCCTCGTTATCATAATCGGCGTTTAAGTAATACGGCAACTTATGGCTTTTGGGATAATAATGCAAGGGACCGTTTTCTTCCGTAATATCCTCCAATGCCAGCCAAACACCAAGAAGACCGCCTAAAGGGTAGGTGGTCATGTGGATACTGTCAGAATGAGTATCCTGCTCGCTGCCCATCAAGAAATTGATACTTTGAAAAAGCCTTGCATTGCCACCCATCAAAACAGCAAGAAACTCATTTAACGCAGCATCGTTTCCGATCTTACGGAGAAGCATAGACGAATGGATGGCAAACATGATCTTATTTCCATTCGTAAACTTTATTTTTTTTTCTTTCAAAAGAGAAGCTATTTCATCATTGATCACATCCGCCTGTTCAGCCAATAGATAATTTTTTACAATAGCATATCCATTTTCTTCAAAAGACAAAACGCTTTGTTGATTTATTTCATCCAGTCTCTGATAGAGTTTTGTCGATAAAAGCTTTTGCTTGTCAATGCTGATTGAACCGGTTTCTGCGTTTGGCAAATGTTTAAAATCCTGGCCGGAAAGTGAAGAATAATATTTTTTCTTTAAGCCAAGTCGTTTGAAAGCCGGTTCATTGTAGGAAAGCTGATTCCGGTGAAAAAAATTATAAGCCGAATACAAAAACTTGAAACGTCTTAAAAAGTCTATCATTTTGATTTAGTTCAGGATCGTGCTCTGTTTTGGAGCTGTCAATATTTCAAATATAAAAGAATGCTTTGGGATTTCACTATTTTTTGCCAAGTAAGCCTTTCCTACGTGGTGGGTGAGGACGCCTGGCCACGGCAACGAAATATTTAAAAATCAACAAATCCTCCCAACAGAATTTTTACCATAATTTAGCCGCTCAAATATAAATATGTCGCAGGTAAGGAAGCAAAGTATTATTTCTACAATTTTTGTTTACGGGGGATTTCTCATCGGCTTTTTTAGTACCTATCTTTTTACACGACAAGGCTCAGTATTTACAACGTCAGAATATGGATTGACTAACATCTTTATGGCGGTAGGCAACATTATGTTTGCCTTTGCCAATCTCGGGACGTTGGCGGTGGGCTATAAATTTTATCCGTATTATAATGACAATCTTCCCAAAAAGAAAAATGACTTGTTAACATTGACGCTGCTGGTAAGTATTGTCGGTTTCTGCTGTGTAATTCTTGCAGGCATTGTGTTTAAAGATCTCGTAATAAGAAAATTCGGAGGAAACTCTCCTGAGTTCATTAAATATTATTTTTGGGTTTTTCCTTTTGGTTTTTCGTTGCTTCTTTTTTCGATGTTTGAAGTTTTTGCATGGAATATTCGCAAATCAATCTTCACCACTTTCCTGCGCGAACTTTTTTTTAGGATTATTACGCTGGTACTCATTTTTTTATTGACATTCAAATGGATTGAAAGTTTTGACACATTTATTAAAATGTATGCGTTTAGCTATGGCATTGTAGCATTAGTTCTTTTAATTTACCTCGTCTGGAAAAAAGAGTTCTACATAACATTTACGGTGAGCCGCGTTACTAAGAAGTTCTATAAAAAAATGATTTCGATGGCTTCTTTAGTCTATGTAGGAAGTACCGTTTATACGATCGCGGCATTTATTGATATCATAATTATTATGTCGCTTTGGGGAACTGATGCAGTCGGTATTTTCAGTCTTGGGCTAGTCGTGTCAGGACTGATACAAGCACCGCAGAGAGGCGCTGTAGCTGCTGCTATCCCTGTGTTGTCTAAAGCGTGGAAGGATAAAGATTATGAAAAGATCAATGTCATGTATCAGCGGTCAGGCATTAACCTTTTGATTGCTTCTTTGGGAATTTTTTTATTGGTGTGGCTCAATTATGTGGAAGCGGTACATACCTTTAAACTGAAGCCTGCCTATCTTCAATCACAATGGATATTTTTCTTTCTGGGAATAGCGAGAGTAGTTGATTTGGGAACGGGTGTGAATTCGCAGATCATCGGTACCTCTACGTTCTGGCGTTTTGAATTTCTCAGTGGAATGGTATTGCTAACATTGGCGCTGCCATTAAATTATTTTTTAGTGAAGCACTATGGAATCATCGGAGCCGGATATTCCACGCTCATTTCATATTCGGTTTATAATACGATCCGCATTATTTTCCTGGAGAGAAAATTCAATATGCATCCATTTAGCATGAAAACAATTTATGCTATTATTTTCGCTGTTTTGAGCTACATTATTTGTTACTACGGATTTCAGTCCCTTCATGGATTCTGGGCCATGGTACTTAGAAGCATTGTGTTTATTGCATTGTATGGAGGTTCAATTATTTATTTCGATCTTACGCCCGATGTACTACCGGTACTGGGAAATTTGAAAAAGAAGGTTTTTAGAAATAAGGATTGATAATAACCACTAAGAAAAAACTGACTGTTCTTGTTTGTGTAGGCACAAGGCATGCCTTGTGCCTAATACATCGGGCGAAAGCTTAACTATTCTTAACTTTTTAATGGTTTATACTTCAACATTTTTTTTGTTTAGCTCTGAAAATGCTTTGTATTTCGTTGAACCGAAAAAAAATTGAAATGAGGAAAATTTGTTGCTTTACTATGAATCCGTGAACTATTAATTTGAAGAAGAAGAAGTTAAGGTTCATTAGGAAAAACTTAACTTGTCTTTTTTGTGTAGGCACAAGGCATGCCTTGTGCCTACTACATTTAGAAAATACTATTCTCCATTCCTCGAGGGTTAATGTCTATAAAGTCTATATGCATGACTTCGAAATAATTCTTCGTGTTTTTACAAGATCGGAAAAATAGAAATGATGAAAATTTGTTGTTTTACTGTCAACTTAAAACGCAAGTTTATCTGCTGCTGAAATTTTATGACTATCCTTTTGTTGGAGATATATAACCAGTGTCCTGTTTTTTTGATCTAAAGAAATAGGAAGGTTTATTGAAAGGTTATTTTCACCTTCGCTAAATTTTTGGATTGTTTTGAAATCTCGTACCACGTTATAATCGGTAAGCGTTTCACCTCCATTTTCTCCTGCCTTCACCGGTGTAGTGGTTTTATTTTCCAGTACAGCTATATTTAAAAGAGAATTATTGATATCGCCCGATAGAGAGAAACTGATGTCGATTTTTCCGTCATGGTTCTCAGCTTTTTTTATAAACAGTATTGCATCGGGAGTTTCCGAAAAAGCGTTTTGCACAGCAACACTAATTTTATTGGCATCGCTGCCTATCATTTCTTCCTGGCCATTTATGATAAGCTGTGGCGTATATACCTCTCCTTTTAACGCTGATGCATACATGTATTGTCTGGCACTATACTCTTTTGAACTGAACGGATCTTTCCATCCAAGTCTGTCCCAGTAATCAACATGAAAAGAAAGAGTGATTACATTTTCTTTGGCAGCATAAGTCCCCATGAGCTTATCTGCGGGTGGACAACTGGAACAGCCCTGGGAAGTAAATAATTCCAGAA
>JBDTGD010000221.1:0-8343 GCA_039937595.1 Ginsengibacter sp.
GCTATAAGCAATACCAATGAACCCAAATACATGGAAAGTAGTTTCCCATGAAAAATTAGTTGCAAAAATGGCCCCGAAACCCCCGAAAGCCTGACCCAGATAAATCCCGGTCATGTGAATGCCAACAGCCAAAGACCTGGTTTTTCCCTCATGGTAATCGGCTATCATAGCCAAACCTGCTGGCATATAAAAAGCCTCACTAATCCCCATGATACCGCGTAAAATATACAGGTGATTAAAATCAGTGGTGAATCCCATCAACATAGTGACGGCGGACCATACAAACAAACTGCCTACAATTAACCATTTTCTGTTTATTCGATCCGCTATTAAACCTGAAACAGGACTCATCAAAGCATATATCCAAAGGAAAATTGCCATCAGTCTGCCAAAGTTTGCAGCGCTATCCAGCTCGGCGAAAGTCGTCATCATAGCTGGCTTCATGGTGGCGAGCATTTGACGATCCATATAATTCAAAAGCGCTACACCCCACAAAAGCATAACAACTACCCAAGGATAAATTTTCTTATTTTTCATAATTTTTATCTTTCAAATCAGTTCTCTGTTTGCCTGAATTTGATATACGAATATCGAAGCAAGAAACATACTTAACTAAATAATTCATTAAAGACAGATTAATTGTTGAATGTTTGCTTTAATAACAACCCCTGGGTTTTTTGTGATCCTACTGTTTTTTTATTGTTTACAATGACTCTGCGTTTTTCAATATCCAATCCTTCGAGGCGATCCAATAAGCAATTTTTTTTCGGTTAAAGGTGTAAGTCACTGCAATGGTATCATTAAAACTAATAATAGCCGGATAGGAAAATTCTTCATTTTTTTTACCATCTTCTAAGTCTATTTTTTTAGGCCATGTTTTTCCATTATCAAATGAAATAGCAAGAGCGAGTTTGCCCCTGGATCCCCAATCTTTAGAGGTTGGATTATATGCCAATACAAGTGTGCCATCTGATAATTTGGCCACGTCGATTCCACTGTTTGGGTTTGGCAAAGAAGTCTGATAAACAGGCGACCATGTTTTACCATAGTCTTTGGAATCGCTGCGGCAAATGATGCCGGAACTGCTTCTAAGGAGTGCATGTACCTGGCCGGGTGATGACTCCCAAAGTGTGGGTTGTATAATTCCTTTTCCTGCTATTTCTTTGCGATCAATTTGGAGATATGGCGTAGCCGTCCATGTCCTACCTTCATCATCGCTGCGGTCAAAAAAAGCATTCCATAATCCTTGTTCATTGGATGCACCCGCAATCCAGGTACCATCTGACAACACGATCATTTTATTGCGAACGGGCCCACGACCTCCATGATCACCTTTTACCAATTCCTTGGCCTCTGTCCACGTTTTGCCTTCATCATCAGAAGTTTTTACCCAGGTTTCCCATTGAGGAATTTCTTTTCCTACTTTGAAGAAAAGATAAATTTTTCCTTCGGGAGATTGGAACAAAACCGGGTTCCAGTGTGGATCATTATTAATTTTTGCGACTTCAAATGTTTTACCCCAGGCGCCGGGCTTTCCTTTTGTCATCCAGATACCAACATCATCATCCTTTTCTTTAGTTCCGCCAAACCATGCCGCGATGAAATCTCCATTTTTCAGATGAATAATAGTAGAGGCATGGCATTCAGGATAAGGCTGGTCATCGCCGAAAAGAAAACCCTTAAGAGGAAGAGAGTCCATATTATTGACTTTTATATTTTTCGTACTATTATATTTTGAAAAATTTAAAAATAATATACAGGTGAAAAGAACACTGATGAGCTTGAAATTTTTAATAATTGGCCTTATCATTTTAATTATTTTTTGATGTAAGATAATAAGAAATCAAATTTGATAATTTGCTTGTTTTATATAAAAATTCCCATTCCGAATGATACCCGGCGAGACAATAAACTTTCCAGTGCAGGTGTACTGTCATCTACAACGATACCAGGAACTTTGTAATTTCTTAACGCTTCCTCTTTTAACGACTTATTGCCCATCCGGAATATAAACGAAGGATATAGGAAGATAAGATTGCTGTCCAAAATCGTATAATTAGATGTGTCAATAATTTTGCAGATAATTACGAAGATCGGTTATTTAAAAAAGCTATTTGTGCCGTTTTTTGTCAATTCAATATAGCATCTTGTCATAACAATATTATAAATCATTACGCATGAAGTGACTTTATAACCCATATCGACTTTTCCGGGTAAATAAACCAATTCAATTTGCGGTAATATTAAATTCAAACCTTTAAGTTGGAAGCCTTTCCATGAAGCTTTGATGACAAGATTGTATAGTAGATTGGCAAGAAAAGCGATAATTGATAGTACATTATATTTCATCTTTGTAAAGGGTGTTATTATTACAAATGATTATTACAAATGATTATTCAGAATGATTATTAAGAATGATGTTTTTAATATCATTTGTTTACGCTTATTTCTCAAATCTATTTTCTAACTAATGAGGATGGATTACCAGATCTGATTTTGGGTGCTTAATACAACGTTTTTATTATTTAATTAATTCAAAAACGGGAAAATCTACAAACCATAATAAAAGAAAAAATACAGACTAATAAAAATAGACCAGGTATTAGAAGATTTATACGATTGCTCTAATCCGTCATCTGTTTTTGATTCAAAAGACCACAAAAGCAATATTTCAAATGAAAGAAAATGTTCAAGGAGAGTTTATCCCTGTTATGTTAACTCCCTTTAAAGAAAACGGAGAAATTGATTTAAATGGTCTTACTCAATTAACTCAATTATACCTGCAGGCAGGCGCCAAAGGCTTGTTTGCCAATTGCCAATCCAGCGAAATGTTTCAATTAAGCAGTGAAGAAAGGCTGCTCATTGTAAAACATATCTTGAAATTCGTAGACGGAAAAGTGCCTGTGGTCGCCGTTGGTAACTTTGGAAAAACAATCGCCGACCAGGCAGATTTTATTCATAAAATTTATGACACCGGTGTCAAGGCCGTAATTGTAGTAACCAGCGTTGTTGCGGACGAAGATGAAAGTAATGAGATTTTCGATGAGAGAATATTTGAACTGTTTAGTCTTACCGGGAAAATACCATTAGGATTTTATGAATGTCCCGAGCCCTACAAAAGGGTATTGACAGCGGAACAACTCAAAAAATTTGTTGCTACCGGTAGAATAATCTACCACAAAGACACCTGCCTCGATATAGAAATGATAAAAGAAAAACTCAAAGTAACAAAAGACTTTGATTCGTTTGGCCTATATGATGCTTATGCAGTTAATGCTGTAGCTTCGTTAGAAGCAGGTGCCGCAGGTCTTTCATGCATCCAGGGCAACTTTTTTCCTGAATTAATCGTTTGGTTATGCAATCATTTTAATGATGCCAGCGCTGTTGAACAGGTAAATAAAGTACAGCAATTTTTAGTGGACCACATGGACGTTATACACCACGCCTACCCCATCGTCGCTAAATATTATCTGCAAAAACGCGGGTTACCTATTTATACTTTTACACGTACACATACAGAAGCTTTTACAGACGATGTAAAAAATAAAGTGGATTGTCTTTTTAATGAATATCAGCTTCTTAAAAAAGAACTTACGCAGCAACTCAATTTACAATGATATGGTACCATGATTTTCAAAATCTGTATATTGTTTGCAAGTTGTTTTCCGGTCTTACGCGGTTATAGCCAATCGTCATTTTCTACTACCGATCAATTTAAAATAATGCAGCTTACTCATGGCAATGGCGGTCACACGATCCACAACACAGAATGTTTTTCACCCGATGATCAAGGGATAGTGTATGATACCCGCAATAATGACACGCTTATCGGAAGTACGGGAAATATTTCCATGGTAAATACCAATACAGGTGAAATTCATGAACTCTATCACACAAAGCGTCAAACTCTTTACGGGCCCGGTGTTGGAGCCGCTACGTTTTCTCCGGTGGCTAACCGTGTCATATTTATCCATGGTGTTCGAAACGCTGATAAGAGCAATCCTTATAGTTTTACACGCCGCACAGGAGTAGCGATTGATATCGCAAATCCCTTTCATCCAATATTTATGGATGCTCGTGACGTTACGCCGCCCTTTACTTCAGGTGCCTTGCGGGGTGGCACTCACGCACACAACTGGAGCGCTGATGGAAAATGGATCAGTTTTACTTACAATGATTACATCATGCAGCAACTGGAAAAGAAAGATCCTTCTGTGAAAGATCTTCGGACCGTAGGGGTGATGGTGCCTGGCCATCCTGTTAATGTTCCTTCTGATCCATCAGAAGAAAATAACAGTGGTGAAATGTTTTCTGTGGTAGTGGCACAAGTTACCCAAAATCCTAAACCAGGGAGTGATGAAATTGACAAAGCTTTTGATGAGGGATGGATTGGAACCAACGGTTATCAGAAAAGTGATGGAAGCTGGCAACACCGTGCTATTGCATTTCAGGGCGAAGTTACCAATGCTGATGGTACCAAAAACGCTGAAGTTTTTGTGGCAGATCTGCCCGAAGATCTGACAAAAGCAAACCCAGGTAAGCCTTTGGAAGGCACCGCTACTTCAAGACCAAATGTACCTGCAGGAGTTTCGCAACGCAGGATTACTTATACTACCGATGGAATACAAGGCCCCCGACATTGGCTAAGATGTACACCTGATGGAAAATTTATTGGTTTTTTATCAAAGGACAACAAGGACGTTATCCAGGTATTTGGTGTATCGCCGAATGATGGAAAAATCACGCAACTTACTTTTAATTCTTATTCAGTAATGGGGCCATTTAATTTTAGTCCTGATGGAAAGTACCTTGCTTATCTTGCTGATAACAGTGTCTTTGTTACCGATATCAAAACAGGAAAGTCTAAACGTTTAACGCCGCGGTCTTCCATTGAAGAACAAGTAGTGGGATCCGTAGTTTGGTCCAATCATGGTGCAATGCTTGCCTTTAACAAATATGTAAAAGATCATAAAACCGGTAAAGCATATTTGCAGATATTTATAATAAAAGAAAACTTGTCATAAAGCTCAATTCAACAAAGAGAAGTATTTTTATAAAGCAAAAAGTGTTATCGGGATAAATCGAAACTATTATCCAATTCTTCATTTACCAGGAAGTTGCGTTTATAGGTTAATGGAGTCACTCCTATAACTTTTTTAAATTGCCTGTAAAAATTGGAGATGTTATAGAATCCACATTTATCGGCAATTTGTTCAATCGATATTTTATCTTCAATTAAAAACGCGCAGGCATGGCTAATGCGAATCTCCGTGAGAAAGTCATAATAAGTTTTTTTTGTCATTAACTTAAAATACCTGCAAAACGAAGTCGTCGTAAGATTGCTAATGGCAGCAATCTTTTCTAATGTGATAGGTTCCGAAAAGTTGGCTAATGTATAGTTATATACTACGTTTAAACGTTCTGTTTCATATTTATCAGATTTATAAAAACTCTGTTCCCTGGTAATCTGGTAGTAGTCTTTTGTCTCTGATAAAATTTTGAGAATGGAAAGCAAAGCAATAAGGCGATCAAGATTTTCTGCTTTTGAGGCAGCTTCAATTAATGGAATAAGTTTATCACGGGTTTCATTAGTAATTACCATTCCTTTTTTTGCTTTCTCAAAAAGCAAAGGCAGAAGACGGGCCTCCGGTAATAATAACATATCGTTCCCCATGAAATTTGACGAAAAATGAAGGACTATTGTTTCAACACCATAAACGGAAATATCCTGACATGATTCTTCTCTGCAATGCCATTTATGCGGTAAGTTTTCACCTAGCAAAAGAATCTCACCATCTGAAAAGTTGCTAATGTTATCACCAATAAAACGTACACCTTCCCCCCTGATGAGATAATGTAATTCCAGTTCGGGATGATAGTGCCACAATGAGCCAAAACAGGAATCACGGCGAATACTGAATGATGATTCTAATTGCAGTGGCACTTTATGGAAATGAGGTTTCATACTTGCAGCGAATTAGAGTTATAAATTCGGTTACTTAAAAATAGGAATAAAAAACCGTTTCGTCAATTATTTTTATGGTGGTTTGAAATCAATTTGAAAGCCATTGTTCACACTTGCCATTCACAACTCACGATGCCTGCTGTGATTTCGTTAACCTGGTACATTACAATATGTCACTTTTTTCTAAAATTGGCTCAATACTTGAACCCTACTTACCGGTAGGATTGGAGAAAAGTGGTGCAACATTTTTAAAATGCGCCCCATTGGCCAAACTCACTCTCCCCTATTTATTTTATCTTTAGCCAAAAATAATTTATGTGGAAAAATAATATCCTGGAAACGATTGGAAACACTCCGCTTATTAAATTGAATAAGATTACAAAAGACTTGCCGTGTACGGTTTTAGCAAAAGTGGAATATTTCAATCCGGGTCATTCTATAAAAGACAGGATGGCGCTGAAGATGCTGGAAGTAGCAGAGAAGGAAGGAAAATTAAAACCCGGTGGCACCATCATTGAAGGCACTTCGGGGAATACCGGAATGGGATTAGCATTGGCCGCTATAATTAAAGGATATAAATGTATTTTCACTACCACCGACAAGCAATCGAAAGAAAAAGCGGATATATTAAAAGCAGTTGGAGCAGAAGTAATTGTTTGTCCAACCAATGTGGAACCCGAAGATCCCCGCTCTTATTATTCTGTTTCAAAAAGACTTAGCGAAGAAGTTCCTAATTCATGGTATGTAAATCAATACGACAACCTGGCCAATCGTGAAGCCCACTATGAGCAGACTGGTCCGGAAATATGGGAACAGACAGATGGAAAAATCACTCACCTTGTAGTTGCTACCGGCACCGGCGGTACTATTATAGGGACTGGAAAATATTTAAAAGAAAAAAATCCTAACATAAAAGTCTGGGCTATTGACAGTTATGGTTCATTATTAAAGAAGTATTTCGATACCGGGGAGATTGATGAAGATGAAGTATATCCGTACGTTAGCGAAGGGTTTGGGGAAGATTTTGTGCCCGCGAACTATGATATGAAATATATCGAAGCATTTGTAAAAGTTACCGATAAAGATGGCGCCGTAATGGCAAGACGAATCGCAAAAGAAGAAGGCATGTTTTGCGGATATAGTGCAGGCAGTTGCCTCCAGGGATTATTGCAGCTAAAAAGCAGTCTGAAAAAGGATGATATGGTTGTTTGCATTTTTCATGATCATGGCAGCAGGTATGTGGGTAAAATTTATAATGATCAGTGGATGATGGAAAGAGGTTTCCTGGAAGTAAAGACTTTTAAGGACCTCGTAAACGCCCGTGGGCATCAAAAGTTAGTTTCTATAGCCGCCCACCAAACCGTAGAAGTGGCTATCAAACTAATGAAAAAATACGACATCGAAAATATTCCCGTAATGAAAGATCAGGCAATTGTCGGATCCTTAAGCGAAGGGGGATTATTCGATAAAATATTGGCAGATCCACAAATAAAGGAACACATAGTGGAATCTGTAATGGAAAAAGAATATCCAATTGTACCGTTTGATATGTCGGTGGAAAAATTAAGTAATCTTATTTCAAAGCAAAACGGCGCAGTACTCAGTAAAGATGAAACCGGCGAATATCATATAGTAACCAAGTATGATATTATTCAAAGTCTTGCAAAATAAAGATGGATTCAATAATATTTTTTACAGCTTAGGAATGTTTAAAAAGCTGGTGTTAGAAGTTGTGTTGAAAGGTATTAACCTATAACCCCTTTTCAAGGAATTATTTCACTTTTACAGGCCATAATAGTAAACAAATAAACAACCGCAATTTCTATTTCGGGAAGTTTAATTATCACCGCAATGCATGTTTTATAAATTTACAATAACTTAAGTGTTTTATTAACAACTACTTACATTATCTATATAAAGTAAAACAGAAGAATTGACATCGGAAAATAGACCATTCATAACTGTTTCATAAACATGAAAAGAAATATTGTTTTTACGTTCTAAGGATTCGCTGACCTTTGGGCTCTCATAGAAACTCATCATTTCATCAAGATATAATTAAAAAAAATTATAAAATATTAAAACACTGATTAATAATATAATATAACATTAATCTAATTTTAAAAATTATATAGAAAAGTGCTTTTACTACACTTAAAAAGTAATTACACTATGACAGACTTTCGTCATTTTACGATCATCTTAGTAAATACATATCTAGTAAAAAAGAGCAATAGTGCCCTTTGCCAGCATCTCATAAGCTATATCTTTGTTCCAGAAGTTGATTGATGTTGATGTAGCATTAATCAAAAAATAAATATCCAAATTTCTATTCGACAAAGCAGAATCTATCCAAATTCCTTGAAAAATCGAAAAAT
>JBDTGD010000222.1:0-3076 GCA_039937595.1 Ginsengibacter sp.
ACAAATATCTTTCCATAAAGTTTAAATAAAAATAGAAGCATTAAAAAATTGTGATTCTTTTGGCCAAAATGACTATCGACTTTTTGAAAGGACGGGAACAAATAGATTAATGGCCTGGGACTAAAATGCTATAGTTAATCAGTTCGATTATCGAGATGCATTGATGAAATCAGATATAAAAAAGTAAAATCCAATATTATTAGACCCTGGCGTAATCCATTTCAAAATCCCCTTTTATCCTTTCTATTGAAGGATTAAAATAGCCAAATTTTAAGGCAGGGAACTCTTCTCTCAATAAGACCATCATTTCACGGATTCCAATACATTCGCCCGTATCTGTTACGCCTATTTTTCCAAGATACCAATCCGGATCAATATTGAAATTGCGCCATTGGATCATTTTAAGTCCCGTTTCTTTTATGAGCTTTCTCAGCGCTTCATATTCTTCTACAGCATCAGTCATACCAGGAAAAACAAAATAATTAATACTTGTCCACCCACCGAAACTATTCACCACTTTAAGGCTTTCTATGATGTCATTAAATTCATAATTATTGGGACGGTAATAAGGAGTATAAATTTCTTCCCTGGCAGAATTAGTACTCACACGAATACTGTTCAAACCCGCTTCACATAGTGCTTTTACCGCTTTTGGATCGCTGCCGTTTGTATTGATATTAATACTTCCTTTTTGAGTATGTTTCCTTATTTCAATGATAGACTGTTTAATGGTTTGCCACATCAGCAATGGTTCGCCTTCGCATCCTTGTCCAAAACTTACTATTGGGAAAGGAGCCGTTTCAAGATGAGGGACGGTGTATTCTACAATTTCTTCTGCGGTGGGCTTAAACTGTAATCTGTCCTGTGTAGAAGTAATTGTTTCTTCCTGTGGCTGAAAAGAGATACAACCGATACAATTAGCATTGCATGCGGGAGAGCTCGGTACCGGGCATTCCCATCTTCCCATAAAATAGTTTCTCGCAGCCGGACAATGATATGTCAGGCAACAATTATTGGCAAGATGCGCTACCAAACGATTATGCTGATACGTCTTTAATAAATCTTTTACACCATTTTCGATTTTGCCTTCATCAAAACCTTCGCTTTCCTGGCGGATATCGTTTTCAATGCGTACCGCTGTTACATAAAACTTTTCATCATACCATCCAGCTGCCGTATAGCAAAACAAGGGTAAAGTTCCCGCTCCGGGAAGCGTTTCATAAGCAGCAAGATAAGTCCCGGTGAAAGCAGGTGGAATAAATGCCGCAACTGCCCAACCTTTTTCACACAAGCGCATTTCCCCGGTTTTCACGTTTATGCCGATACCGCGCCTGTCGGGCAATTCGTACAATTGACCGCCTTTGGGAAGTTCGATCCATTCGTCATTTTCTACAGGTAACGCATCCCATCCGCTTCTTCCACATACATATAATGAAGTGTCTTCAAAAATATTTCCTTTGCCATCGGAATATAAAAGAAAGGGAGCGTGTTTCATTATAAAATATTTTTATTTTAGGCAAAAAGAAGGACAGGGAATTATTATAAATGAGATTGAGCAAATGCATTAAATTCCACCTCATTGATATCCTGCGATTTCTCAATTTCAGCCTGGAGCAATTTATTATTTTTAAAATCCAATGTAAGAATCCGGTCTTTTAATATCACATTATTTAGGTCGTACCAGGCGAATTCTTTCTTGGGGAAATTCATTTTCATCACCTTTTCTCCGGTAAAGACAAATTGTAACTTTTGCAAAGATAACTTATACAAAATTCCCATTACGATGCATGCAATGGCAATACCATAGCTGTGCAGTCCTAACCAACCTGCAGCCGGAATAAAAAAAACAAATTCATCTATTAAATAATTGACTCTTTTTTTACGGAAAAGATACCAACGCATCAGCATGTAAAGCAACAAAGCCACGATGAAAGCTAATGCCGGGTAATGATACGCATCATAAAAAACCAGGAAAATAAATACGGCAAAATTTAAAAACAGGAAAATCCATGCTATATTATTATAAAAATTCTTTTTTTCGTTTTCAAGAAAGATGTCAAATTGCTGCATGGGCTTCGTTTGATGCGATCAAAAGATTGCACAGTTTAAAAAGAACACGTGCTCCCACATTTTCATCCCACTCGTTAAGACTGATGCCGACTTCATTCAGGTCAAAACCAATTAAATGCCTTCCACTTTCAATGATTTTTCTAAATAAATAATAAACTTGTTGCGTTTCAAACCCTCCCTGAACGGGGGTTCCGGTGTTGGGGCATAACTTGGGATCGAGTCCGTCAATATCGAAACTGATATACACTTTTGGGGGAAGGTGGCTTACAATTTCATCCACTATTTCTTTCCAGGTTTCGCCTTCATACATCCTTTCTTTTAGAGTTTTATCTAAATAGGTAACTACTCTCCCACCACTATTTTTAGCGTAAGCAATTTCTCCCTCAGAATAATCTCTCGTACCTATTTGTACCAGCTTCGTTAATCCGGGAATCTCTTCAAGCGCATTGTACATGATTGATGCATGAGAATACTTAAAATTTTCAAAACATTTCCGAAAATCACAATGCGCGTCAATCTGCAGAATTCCAAATTCGTTATACTTCTCTCCTATGGCTTTAAAAAATCCCAGCGGTGTGCTATGGTCTCCGCCCAGCAGGCCTACTAACTTTCCTTTATCGAGTAGTTCTTTCGTTTGCTCATACACCCAATCATTTAGAAAAGCACTTCCTTCACAAATTTCTTTCAGCACTTTTGGCATATACTTATTGCCATCGAGCACATCGCCTTCGCTAATGTAATTGATGTACAGCTCAGCTTCCTTGCGCAAATAATCGCTTTTTGCCAATATATTTTTATCTATCTCTCTTAAAAAGATGCCTCTTTTCCATCCATCACAAATATCATCATCAGCGAGATCAACCTGCATGCTCGCTTTACAAATATGTTCGGGAGCTCTTGCTGTACCCGGTTTGTAACTTACGGTCACTTCCCAGGGAACTGGTAATAAAACAAGTTTTGCGTCTTCCTCGGTAAATGGAAGGCCAAATATTCCATTATTGGGGTT
>JBDTGD010000223.1:0-8599 GCA_039937595.1 Ginsengibacter sp.
GGCGCTCAGCTACATTTGGTTTCCAACCAATTTACTTTTACCGAAGGCCCGGCAGTTGATAAAGAAGGAAATGTTTTTTTCACCGATCAGCCAAATGATAAAATTTGGGAATACAGTATTGATGGAAAGCTTTCTCTTTTCATGGATAAAACCGGCCGCGCCAATGGAATGTATTTCGATAAAAAAGGAAATCTCATTTCATGTTCTGATGAAAAAGATGAGTTATGGTCAATAAGCAAAAATAAAAAAGTGACTGTATTGCTTACGAACTTTGAAGGACATCGCCTGAATGGACCGAACGATCTTTGGATAGATAATAAAGGAGGCATTTATTTTACGGATCCTTATTATCAACGCGACTATTGGAAAAGAACCAAGCCGGATATTGACGGCCAAAAGGTTTATTATTTACCTAAAGGTAAAAAGCAGGCCTTTATTGTTGACAGTACACTGCAAAAGCCCAATGGCATCGTAGGCACACCTGATGGAAAATATTTGTATGTAGCAGATATTGGCGGCGACAAAACCTATCGCTTTGATATGAATCCAGACGGAACCCTATCTAACAAAAAATTATTTATTGCGCAAGGCTCGGATGGAATGACACTTGATGCTGAGGGAAATCTTTATCTCTCAGGGAAGGGCGTATTTGTATTTAATAACAACGGAGAAAAAATTGGTTTCGT
The DNA here is from genome assembly GCA_039937595.1 of Ginsengibacter sp. GTDB lineage: Bacteria > Bacteroidota > Bacteroidia > Chitinophagales > Chitinophagaceae > Ginsengibacter. The sequence continues at coordinate 687 of JBDTGD010000223.1, forward strand.
CCCCGTGCCCGCAAAATGGGTTGGCAACCTTTGCTTCGGTGGCAAAGACATGAAAACGTTGTTCATCGCGGCATCAGAAGCGGCTTACACACTGCAAATGAAAGTGAAGGGTGCGCAATAAATTGAACCAATCAAGAATTTAGTATCATTATTCAGCTCTGCTTTTTTTTCTACATCAGCATGCCCTATTGATTTGTGATAAATCACTTTGCCATTTTGAGTAAGCGCCAGACCGCCCATGAATTTATGATTGCTGTCACGTATTTGCAAGCACCTGTCTAGCCCGGCTTTGTCGAATGTTTGAGAATATCTGGTTGAACCAATAATAAACCACTCAGCAACAAAAAAAATATTCCGCATTAATTTTTATTTAAAATAAAAATGTGGCTTATTTCTTTGTTCACTGTCAAAATGAATTTCAAGATTCAAATTGATTTCCCTAAAAATTATTAGTCGTCAGTACAACCCTGTGACTGGGGTAAAACGCCGCTCCATTATCTTCGGCAGTTATAAATACCTTCACAGGTTTAGAAGGAGAAACAGCACTGAATGACGCCTTTAGTTTACTTGATAAAAAGCTGGTCGAACTATTGATTTGACCCATATTTTTTGTCTCGTTTTGTTCGGTTACTATCCACACTACGTAACTATTTGCCGGCGGCTGCAACCTGCTCGACGGTGCCAGGTGTTTTATACTGATATCAATATTATAATTATTATTATTGTCTTTTTTTATTTTCACCTTTCCCATTGCCGCCGGAGTCTCACTGGAGGGCAGAAAGGTTATTTTTCTTGCACAGGATTGCAGTGAAGAAATAATTACAATCGAGATAAAAGATAAGAATGCAATCTTAATTACATTGATGGATTTCTGGTATAGCATGTTTTTGATTTTTAGTTATTGATAAAATTAAACAAAATTGTTAGTTCATTGACTATATAATTTTTAATCTAAATGAGGATTGAAATTAACAACTAAAACTCATCTTAACTAATAAAAACGAGATAGGCGGCTGCCTGAATAATTTGAGACTATCGGTCTTAAGTCGAGTCTGTTTGGTGTTGGCCTTAGTTTATCAAAAGGGGAACTGAGAGAATAACTTTCACGTACCAATCAATATCGATCCCAGATCGTCACAATAATTCCAGCAGACGAACAAATATCAGCTTTTTCTATTTATCTTCGGTTTTTGACTTTCACCCGATAGCTATCGGATCGGCCTTGATTCCGAACTGAAAATTATAAACGCCCGTCCATAGCCCCGGCGAAATACAAAATAAAATCTTCCATTACTTATGATCGACCAGGCTTATAAGTTATTATACGATACAGCAGTTAAGTATTTACTCTAGTTTAAAATCTGCTGACTTTCGGATTATCTGTTTTGACCTCCTCTGATATTGCAAGCGATAAGGAAATTAAAAACCTAAGTATTTAAAATTTATGAAGGTTCCCAGCTTGTTCCCTAAAGGACGATTCTATTTCTCAATACCTGTAATATTGTTAATAGCGGTATTTTTTATCGGCTATTATTTTTACTACATCCCGCTCAATAAAGCAGAGGTGCAGGAAAATGGTTTTTTGATCCTGCAAAATATAACGACGAGTATTATTGACAGAAATACTGATCTTCAAAATTTATACAAAAATATTTTCAACAAATCAGTCAATTCAAACAACGAATCCGCAAATAAAAATGAAGATATTGACAGCTTATTAAAAAAGAATAAAGTTGAAGGAAGATCTGTCTTCCTTAATCACAATGTGGCCGCAGAAAGCAACGATGACAGCGATTACGGCGAGCGTACGGATGGCGAATTCATTCAAACCATTATTGGCAGAGACGGCTTTACCTATCTCAATAAAAACAAAGGTGACTCATCTGCCATTCTTTTAAACGCAGAAAGCGTATTGCAACCTATCTTAAAATCCCAGAAAACTGAGCTCTTCGAATCTTATGTATTGGTTGATCAAAAGAATGGAATCATTTATAAAGATCCTGCCTTAAGCGTCGCTTATAATATATCCCTGGATAGCCTGCTGCGGGGAGAAAATAAAATTTTTGCCGGAATAAAAGATATAAAAATTGAAGATCTTAGTTACAAAATGTTTTTTTATCCGTTTCGCCTGGGCAACGATGACGTTATTTTATGCGGCTTGATAAGCGAGAAAAATTACAATGCCGAATTGCACGAGATCCCGGTGTCCTTCATCTTCCCCATTGTAATTATCTTTTTGATCATCCTCATTTTTCTTCCCATCATAAAATTTTACATGATGGGTAAGGATGAAACAGTGAAATTTATTGACATCATATTAAGCGTGCTTTCTTTCATTGTAGGTCCGGCGTTGATAACCCTAATATTTATCCAGGTGCTTTTATTGGATGGTGCTGACATGAGATCAAAATCGTATCTCAGCTCTTTATCCACCCAAATTGATTCCGCTTTTACTGAGGATATTGTTACTGCCTATAAGCAGTTGGATTCCCTGGACAGCATCATTAGTGCCAGTGGCGATTCAATGATAAAAGCCACGGTTGCCGAATCAGTCGTCTCCAAAAAGGTCAACGATTATTTTCGCTTTCATAAAAACAAATCAACGCTGGATTACAATTTCGATCGCATCTTCTGGATCGATTCACTTGGACAGCAAAAGATAAAAGGCCAGGTTGGCAACGAAGCTACTTTATTTACAGATGTATCTTCGCGAAAATATTTTAAAATATTAAAAAACAACCAGGCGTACATGCTTCCTGGTAATGACAGTTTATTTTTTGGTTTGGAGCCTGTCAATAGCTGGGCCGACGGTGAGTTCAGAATAATCATCAGCAAAAAAAGCCGGCTAAACCATGGTTCTATCGTGGCGCTTGCCACCAAGATGCCCTCTGTTACCAACACCATCTTACCACCGGGTTTCGGTTTCGCAATTATTGATGCTACGGGCAATGTGCAACTGCATTCTGACATGAGCAGAAACCTCAGGGAAAATCTTATAAAAAAAATGTCCCCGTCAAGGCCAGTTGAGGAAGCTATCGCCAGCAGGCAATCGGGATACTTTAATAATGTGAAATTTTATGGAAAAACAAATGCAGTAAATATTACTCCTGTATCAAAAATTCCTTTTTTCCTGGTTACTTTTTATGATAACGGTTATATAGTGCCCATCGCTATGCGGATTTTTACCTTTGCATTGCTGTTCTGTATTTTTTCATTCCTGTTTTATCTCGTTATATGGCTGCTGATCTTTAGAAAACAGTATTATGTAAACCCAATGCTTTATTCGCCAATGGCCTTCTTAAAATGGGCCATACCTAAAAATGACGGGAGCAGGTTTTATGTTTTATCGTCACGTTTTTTAACCGGTTACATCGTTATGTTCCTGCTTTTTATGGCGTTCTCAACTTTGCTAAATGTAAGTAATTACGTTATTCTTGTCCTGGTGTTCATTATTCCTGTTAACGTAATATCGGTTCTCTTTGTAATCAACTATTCAGTAACAAAAAGAAATAATAACGACACATCAAAACTGAACAGAAAGAAAGCGTTAAGTGCTATCGGGTTTCAATTGCTATCAAGTTTGCTGGTGTACCTGTATTCAGGTTATTCGTCTTATTCCTCTTTCCCTATCCAATTCCAGTTTTTAATTTTCCAGGCGGCGTTCAATGTTGCCATGCTGGTATTTTATTTTTCTTCAGAAAAAAAGCTGAACGCTTTATCAAGCTCGAAGAGAACCTATCTCTCGCAATACTCAGTATTGGTTACTGCAATGATTATATGTCTTTCCGTGTTACCTGCCGGCATTTATACATGGTATGCACATAACCAGGAGATAACTCAATCGGTCAAAAAAGGGCAGCTTTACCTTGCAGAGTCATTGCAAACACGAAGCCCTTCCATTATAAAGTTTACGCAAAGCCAGGCGGATCTCGGACTACCAAAAAATTATTACCAAAATCTTCAATACAGATCGGGCATTTATAAAATTTATGATGATTCCATTAATTGGAACAATGGCTACATTCCTCCAAGCACATTAAAAGGGAGTTATGAACAATTTTATTTTGGCATAGCCAATAAAATTGGCAATAATTATTATGATCCCCTGTTGATGCCTGCATTAAAGGATTCTGCATCTGATGCTGCGTGGTCGTGGGCTTCCGATAATTCATCACTTTATTTTAAATTTACCTTACCGGATAATTTTAAACCTGTTAATGAAAAAAATGATGTTGGAAAATCGTTGAGCATTGTTTCAAATTTTCCTTCGAGGTATTTGTTTGTTGGCTTTAGTCTCAGCGGACTGATGCTGATCATTCTCATAGGCACTCTTGTTATCGGTCTTTATAGGGTGCTCTATTCTTTAGCCGGAAGAATTTTTTTAAAAAAATATATCGCAACTATTAACAGCAAAGGATTTCCTGAATATAAAATTGAAGCGCTGCTGACTGAGTTTAAAGCAACAAATATAGCGCTGCATCCTGAATTTGATGACGCAGTTAAGAACATTAGAAATGAAAACGGCTATTATGTGCCTGCGCAATCCAATAAAGAAATTTACAAACAGGAGAAAGACATGATCGACGTCAAAGCCAGGTTAAAAGTTTTTTATGATTTTATATGGGAGAAACTTACAGAAAAAGAAAAGTATGTGTTGCTTGATTTTGCGCAGGACAGTCTTGTAAATTTTAAAAATATCGAAGCAATTTACCAACTGTTGGAAAAAGGATTATTCATCGTAAATGATGATGAGATAAAAATATTCAGTCCAAGTTTCCGCGCGTATGTTTTTGATAAAAAAAATACAGCGGAGATTTACCAGTTGCAAAAAAAGTTCCAATTAAATTCATCATGGCAATCGTTTAGAACACCGTTGTTGATTGTGCTTTTGGGCATCGCGTTGTTTGTGTTTTTTACCCAGCAGGACACCTTTCAAAAATTAACAGCGATCGTTGCCGGCGTAACCAGTGTGTTATCTTTGCTACTTAAATTTTTTGTAGATGGTGGCAGTGCAGCGAAAACATAGAGAATCCGCGCACTTTGCGAGGCGCAAAGCAATCTTATATTAATGTTGGCATTCCTGAATCAAACAGAATAGAAATACTGTTTAAATGTTAGTTTACTATTCCTTCGAATAATAAAAATAATTTTCTCAGTGGAAACCGGACCTAATAATAAAAGAATAAATAACCCGAATTCCATTTTCATTATCATGATAACACAGTCAAAGCATTCTGTGGGACTCAATTTAAAAATTAACTGTTGGGTAAATTTTTAAAAACGTGTATGGATTACCGTAAGTTAAAAAAAGGACTAGACGATTCCCCAATTATTAAACGGGAATGGTTATAGCGATAAAGCAAAAACTGTATTATTTGTTCGTTTGCTACCTAAAAAAAACTTAAAAAACCCTATACATTATTACACCTTCAACTATACCAAATACCCAAACGCGTCATCTCCCTTTTTTAATTCAGTGTATTTTATTTTGAATCTATCAAAGTTATTTTTTAATGCGTCGTAATCTTTTTTGTCACCTAATTCAATCCCAACAAGCGCCGGACCTGCTTCTTTATTGTTTTTTTTCATGTATTCAAAGCGGGTAATATCATCCTGAGGGCCGAGCACATCATTAACAAATTCTTTTAAAGCTCCGGGCCTTTGAGCGAAGCTGATGAGAAAATAATGTTTCAGGCCTTCATATTGAAATGATCTTTCTTTTATTTCCTGCATCCTGTCAATATCATTGTTGCCGCCACTTATGATGCACACTACTGTTTTACCTTTTATCGCATCCCTATAATCATCTAAAGCCGCTATGGATAACGCACCCGCCGGTTCAGCCACTATCGCATCTTCATTATATAACTGTAAAATGGTGGTGCAGACTTTCCCTTCCGGGACCAAATGCATTTCAGTCAAAACATCTTTACAAATTGCGTAAGTAATATCGCCGGCACGGCTTACTGATGCGCCATCTACAAAATGTTCAATATTGTCTAACGTAACAGGATTTCCGGCCTTGAAGGCTTCTGACATTGAAGGCGCACCTGAAGGCTCTACACCAATTATTTTTGTACCAGGGGAAAAAATCTTAAAATAGGAACCGACTCCTGATGCCAATCCTCCACCTCCTACCGGTAGAAATAAATAATCAATATGCGTAAGTTCTTCCAATATTTCCAAGCCAACGGTTGCCTGTCCTTCTATAATCTTTGGATTGTCGTAGGGAGGTATAAATGTTTTATTATTTTCTTTTGTGTATTTCTGTGCAGCCTCCGCGCATTCCTCAAATGAATCACCTACCAATTGTATTTCTACAAAATTCTCCCCAAACATTTTTGTCTGTGTCACCTTTTGCCTTGGGGTAATCACCGGCATAAACACCACGCCTTTACAATTCAATTTTTTACACGAGTAAGCAAACCCCTGTGCATGATTACCCGCACTCGCGCAAACCACGCCTTTCTTTAATTGTTCTTCGGACAACGTGCTTAGCATATTGTAGGCGCCACGAAGCTTATAGGAACGTACTACTTGCAGGTCTTCTCTTTTCAGAAATACATTACACTGGTATTTTCTGGATAAATTAAGGTTAAGTTCCAGTGGAGTCCTGTTGACAATATTGTTTAACCGGGCTGAAGCGTCCGCCACTCCCAATCCGTCAAAAGCCGGAAAGAACTCAGGTTCATTTTCTTTTGTGTCCATGGTACTATTCACCAAACATTTATAATCTGGTTGAAACAAGGTTGCCAACTTTTTCAAAGTTGGCAACCTTTTAAATCTTCAATTAAAAATTATTATGAAGGATCCTGGTTTTCAGGGCGTAAGCTTCTAACTGTTTTCCCCGCCTGCCACATTTCACTTTCGCGCAATTCTTTTAATTCGGCATCCAATTTTACACGATAGTCAGGTTGTGAATTGGAATCAATTGAACGCTTCGCTTCTTTGCCCGCAGCTACACTTGCATACAAATCAGTGAATACAGGCAAGGTAGCATCACGGAATTTTTTCCACCAGTCCAATGCCCCGCGTTGCGCGGTAGTAGAGCAATTGGCATACATCCAGTCCATTCCGTTTTCTGCTACCAGTGGCATCAACGATTGCGTAAGCTCTTCTATAGTTTCGTTAAATGCCTCTGAAGGTGAGTGCCCGTTTTTGCGAAGCACTTCAAACTGAGCAGCAAAGATTCCTTGTATTGCGCCCATCAAAGTGCCGCGCTCACCGGTAAGATCGCTAAACACTTCTTTCTTAAAATTTGTTTCGAACAAATAACCTGAACCGATAGCAATTCCCAGAGATATTACTCTGTCAAATGCTTTACCTGTTGCATCCTGGAAGATAGCATAGCTGCTGTTCAATCCACGTCCCTGCAAAAACATCCTTCTTAAAGAGGTGCCCGATCCTTTGGGTGCTACTAAAAATACATCTACATCTTTCGGAGGTATAATTCCTGTCTGATCGCTGTAGGTAATTCCGAAACCATGAGAAAAATACAGAGCCTTTCCGGGTGTTAGATTTTTCTTTACTGTTGGCCATAATGCAATCTGCGCGGCATCGCTCAGTAAATAACAAATGATAGTTCCTTTTTCCAAAGCCTCTTCTATTTCGAATAATGTTTTTCCTTCCACAAAGCCGTCCTGTACTGCCTTATCCCAGCTTTTAGAGTTTTTTCTTTGGCCAACAATTACGTTGATGCCATTATCGCGTTGGTTCAAAGCCTGTCCGGGCCCCTGAACACCATAGCCAATTACGGCCACTACTTCATCTTTTAAAATTTCCTGCGCCTTTGACAGAGGAAACTCTTCCCTTGTTACTACGTTTTCTTCTGTACCTGCAAAATTTAATGTCGCCATGTTGTTTTTGTTTTTGTTTTACAATTTATAAATCCAAGTTTTTTATTTTTTATTTCC
>JBDTGD010000224.1:0-1802 GCA_039937595.1 Ginsengibacter sp.
AAAATTGAACATTGATTATTGAACATTGATTATTGAATATTTGTTTTTTTACTGGTCAATAAGTCAGACGGATGACCGTCAAACTTTTTTAAAATTGAACATTGATTATTGAATATTTGTTTTTTACCGACCGATAAGTCAGACGGAGGACCGTCAGACTTATTGACCATTCACCATTCACCATGAACTCAACATTAAATAAAACTTCTTCCTTACCAATAATGGAATCCTTTTATACCTTACAAGGCGAAGGTTTTCACCAGGGCAAAGCCGCTTACTTCATCCGGCTGGCAGGCTGCGATGTAGGATGTGTTTGGTGCGATGTAAAAGAGAGTTGGGATGAAAATTTGTATCCATTACAATCTATTGAAGAAATTGTTCTAACAGCAAAAAAAAATCCTGCAAGGCTGGCCGTCATTACAGGGGGTGAACCCACTTTATATAATCTCAGCGAATTAACCTCTTCTTTACAAAAAGAAGGATTTGCCACTAATATAGAAACTTCAGGTTCATCGCCATTAACAGGTAGCTGGGATTGGATATGCCTTTCGCCCAAAAAATTTAAGCCACCCTTGCCTGAAATACTACTAAAGACGAACGAATTAAAAATAATCGTATTTAATAAATCAGATTTTGCATGGGCAGAAAAATATGCAGCGCAAGTTTCATCTCAATGTAAACTTTATTTGCAGCCCGAATGGAGTAAATCAGAAATTGTAACGCCAGGGATTATTGATTATATTAAAAAAAATCCCCAATGGCAATTATCGTTGCAAATCCATAAATATATAAATGTTCCGTAGAGACGGGTCGCGACCTGTCTCTACGCGACCTGTCCGTACGATTAACAACAAATTAAATAATTGCAAAGGAAATTCGTTTACTTTTAAAATAAATTGATCCAATGCAAAAAGCGCTTTTTCTATTTTTTCTGCTGACTGGTTTTTTACACTCAAAATCCCAATGGTACGACCCTGAAAAAGTAGATCATAAAGCTAATACGATTTATGAATTAGCGATCAATAAAGCGCGGAACGGTGAATATGAAACTTCCATAAAAATGATCAATGAAGCATTAAAAATAGAACCGAAGTTTGTAGATGCTTACTTGTCACTGGCAGGCATAAGCGCAGATTTAAAAGATTACACTTCCTCCGTTTCTTATTTTGAAAAAGCATTTTCATTAGATTCAGTTTATACTGATTATTATCTCCTCCCTTATTCTATTTCGCTGGCAGGTTGTGGACGGTTTACTTATGCTTTAAACGCGGTAAATATTTTCCTTAATATTCCAAAGATTAATGAAAGAAGTATTCAGGCCGGAGAATTCAGAAAAAAAACCTACCAATTCGCTATTGATTATGCCAAATCCCATCCTGATACCAATTATGTTTTTGCTCCAAAAAATCTTGGTGATAGCATCAATACTGCGGCGCTGGAATATTTTCCTTCGCTCACTATTGATGGTAAAAAGCTAATTTTTACAAGAAGGCAAAATAATAAGGAGACTTTTTATGAAAGTGATCTTGAAAATGGGATCTGGAGTAAGGCATTTCCTCTTATTGGAAAAATTAATTCACCAGAGTTCAATGTGGGCGCACAAAATATATCCCAGGATGGTGAATGGCTCGTCTATACGGGATGCAATTTCCCGGGAGGTTTTGGCAGTTGTGATCTGTATATTTCTTATCTCACCAAAAGCGGATGGAGTGAGCCTCAAAATCTTGGAGGAAATGTAAATACGGAATTCTGGGAATCCTGTCCTTCTCTTTCGCCAGATAAAAAAGATCTTTATTTCAGCA
>JBDTGD010000225.1:0-2932 GCA_039937595.1 Ginsengibacter sp.
GGAGATATTTGATAGATACATCGTGTGTTATCAAATATCTGAACGAGACTTTCTCCCTTTCAGGTCTGGCTTTCATGGATGAAGTGGTAGACAGTGAATGCCTGATTTCTTTTATTACGCAAATAGAATTACAAGTTTGGAATCCTCCCAATCCTAATGATATAATAGTTTACAGGTCATTTGTAACACAATCTATTATTCTTGGCATAAGTGATGAAATTATTCAGGAGACTATTCATATTCGCCGTTCATACGGGCTTAAATTGCCAGATGCATTGATTGCAGCCACTGCATTAATAAACAATTTCACACTTATTGCTGATAATGACAAAGATTTCGCAACGGTTCCTGATCTCAAATATATTAATCCCCGGAAGAAATGAATTAATTCAAATGTGGAACAATATCGGAGCTAAAGTGCTAATTCTGAATTTCTTTGCATTTTCTTGCTAAAGCTGTTCTCAATCCTTATCGTATGAATGACAATTTTAAAATCCAATGCCGGAGAAATATTTTCGATTTAGAATGACTATCCGCAATTTGGTTTTAGGCTTGCATCAATTTTAGATTTATTCATTTGTTTAAATATGGCGGTGCCATATTCTTAGATATGCCGCCCTTACAGGGCTTTTTCATCATCCAATATATTATCTCAAAGCCCTGAAGGGGGTGGCATATCTTAACATCGGGCAACGCCCTATGGATTGGAATAAACTTCCACCTGTTATAATCACTACAAATTGCGGATAGTCATTCGATTTAGATTATTTCTCTTTCTAACACCATCACTTCTGCATTTTCGACGTTAGCAAATTTCATTATTGATAGATATACCCTTTTAAAGCCACATAAAAATGAAGAAATAAATTTAATATAGATGGCCAATATTTGAAACCTTAGAAATAGCCTTTCTGTCTTTTCTACGTTGCCTTAATCCCAAATACCTTTTGGTTGATTTTACTTACATTCGGATGTTTTCTTTGGCAGTTTTCTTGTGGCGAATTTAATGACATATAAAGATGCCGGTTAAGAAATTAGAAATGCGCAACACTAAAATAATTAACAGCAAACAAACAAATTTTGCCAATTCTTATTCGATAACAATCGGATCATCTCTTTTTGAGTCCACACGCCAGCGCACGTATTGGCTTACCCGATTTATGATTCTTCGGCTTCTGGGGATTATTTATGCGGTAGCATTTCTTGTGGCAATAAACGAAATCATTCCTCTCATCGGTTCCGACGGGCTTACACCGGTAAATATTTTTCTAAAGCAAGCAAGCGATGCACTCGGGTCAAACAAAGCTGGCTTTATGCGCCTGCCTTCTTTCTTTTGGTTCGATCATTCTGATTCGGCGCTTCTGACGGTATCATGGATTGGATTGGTGATTTCATGCGTAGTAGTGGCAGGCTATGCAAACGCTCCGTTGCTTGCGATACTCTGGTTTCTTTATATGTCTATTGTTCATGTGGGACAGGATTGGTACGGATATGGATGGGAGATTCAACTTCTTGAAACCGGCTTTCTTGCTATCTTTCTTTGCCCTTTGTTTGACATGCGGCCGTTCCCAAAGAGGCCTCCTCCTTTCACTATAATTGTTTTATTCCGTTGGCTTATTTTTAGAATAATGATGGGGTCGGGATTGATTAAGATAAGAGGCGATGAAATATGGCGCAATGGAACCGCACTTTATTATCACTTCGAAACCCAGCCTTTACCAGGTCCTTTAAGCAGGTGGTTTCATTTTTTGCCCCATGCTATTTTAAAGATTGGTGTTTGGTTCAATTTTCTTGCAGAATTAATTGCTCCCCTATTTGTATTCTGGCCGCGCGTCGCACGACACGTTGCAGGTGTGGTCATCTTGTTATTTCAATTAACCATTATCCTCAGCGGCAATCTTTCATTTTTAAACTGGCTCACTATCGTTCCGGCATTTGCTTGTTTTGATGATGGTTTCTGGTCTAAGATTCTTCCGCAAGTATTAGTTAATAAAGCCGAAGCTGCCAGCCAACATGCGATACCATCGAGGCCAATGGTAACCACTGCATGGGTTGTTACCGCCATAGTGGCTATGCTCAGCATTCAGCCTGCATTGAATTTATTGTCACCACGCCAGCTTATGAATACTTCTTTTGATCCCCTTGAACTCGTAAATACTTATGGTGCTTTTGGAACGGTAGGTAAGGAGCGGTTTAATGTAGTATTTGAGGGAACCATGGATGATCATCCTGTTGACAGCGCCAACTGGAAACCATATATTTATAGAGGGCTACCTGTTTTGCTTGATAGAAAGCCTCCCCAAATCGCTCCTTACCAGTTACACCTCGATTGGCAAATGTGGTTTGCTGCTATGGACTCGCCAAATGACTATCCCTGGACGTTTAATCTTGTTTGGAAATTGCTTCATAATGATAAAAACGCACTAAGTCTTTTTAAAGAGAACCCGTTCGGAGATAAGCCACCCATATATGTTCGTGCAGTTCTCTATCGCTATAGTTTTGCAAAACCAGGAAACCTTAAAGGCCTGTGGTGGAATCGTGAAAATATTGGCGTATGGATACCCGCGCTTTCTGTTGAGGATCCTACTTTAGTTAATTATCTTAAAGGTCAAGGTTGGATTCAATGAATAGTAGGTATCGTGCAGAAATAATTTATTTAAAAGTTATATATCACTTTTAGAAAATACGATAAGTTAAGAATCATTGTTTTTTCTTTGTTTACTCCATTTTTTGAGGGAAATTCTTTTGAATACAATTAATAGTTTTTAGAGGCGGAAAAATATTCACAAAAAACTCACAATCCTATAAAAGAGAATCCGTATTTTTATAGCCTCATTCTTTTTAAATGCGCAAACTTTTATTAATAGCAACTTTTTTTTCTTTTACAACAGCAAAATCGCAAATTGCAGGTCTATCGGCCTTTCCAATGTAT
>JBDTGD010000226.1:0-4024 GCA_039937595.1 Ginsengibacter sp.
CTTATTTGAACCCGGCAAAACTAAACGGGAAAAAATGAAAATTTAAAAATAATTTTAATTATAAAGACAAATGACGTATGTTTGTACGACAAATGACATATAATGAAAAGTAAAAAATATAAGGATATATCGCTCGAATTAAAATCATTAAATGAGCCTGAGGTAGTTTATGGTGTAACAAAACAATTAAAAATTAACAACGATCTCAATTTTAATGATTTTCAAAAAGTTGCTTCCAAGGTAGATTTTACCCAAAAAGAATGGGCAGATATACTGCATCTTTCTGAAAGAACACTGCAAAGATATGCGCACGATAATGGTTCCTTTAATTCAAATGTTGTGGACAGGTTGATTCAGATAAAAAAAGTCGTTCAACGCGGCCAGGAAGTTTTTGGAAGTTATGAAAGATTTAATCTGTGGCTTCGCGGTAATCCTTATATGCTGGAAAGCCAATTATCCATACATTCGCTGGCAAGCATTGAAGGTATTAATAATGTCCTTACCCAATTAGGAAGAATTGAACACGGAATTCTGGCATGATAATATTCAGACTAACTACCGGGAAATATGCAAATGATAATTCCGGAACAGGTGCAAAAAACTATGGCGGCCGATGGAATCCTGTGGGATTATCCGGTTTATACACTTCTCAATATATTTCTTTGGCCATACTTGAGATTCTCGTGAGAGCTACGAAAACCACTTCACCTGAATCTTATACACTCAACTCTTTCGAAATTCCAGATAGCGGGGTTTATCAGATTCAATTGAAAAAATTAAAAAATAACTGGAAAACTGATCTTAAATACACACAGGGAATCGGTGAAGATTTTTTAAATGCAAATCAATCACTTTGTCTGCAAGTCCCTTCTGCTATTGTGACACAAGAAAGCAATTTTTTATTAAATCCTCTTCATACCGATTTCAAAAAAGTAAAAATTATTGCTTCCGAATTATTGGATTTGGATAAAAGATTAACTATACAATAAAAATGAACAAAGTCTTTTTTATTACAGGCGGCAATATCGGCAACAGAAAAAAAAATATTGAAACGGCTGCCACATTGATTGAAACAAATATTGGCAGAATAATTCAAAGTTCAAAAATATACGAAACGGATGCATGGGGAATTACAGATCAGCAGACCTTTTACAACCAGGTACTCATCGTTGAAAGTAAATTTTCTGCCCAAGAAGTGATTCAAAAGATTCTAAAGATTGAAGAAGAAATGGGCAGAGTAAGAACTATTAAAAATGCAGCCCGCATCATTGATATTGACATTTTATTTTTTAATGATGAAACAGTAAACGAACAAAATCTTATCATTCCTCACCAGGAGATAGCCAATCGCCGTTTTGTGTTAGTACCATTAAATGAGTTAGTGCCTGAAATGGTTCATCCTATTTTAAAAAAAAGTATCAGAGAATTATTATCCCTTTGCAAAGACCCTCTGAAAGTAGCACCACTCCCGCCTTTATAGAAATACCAACACTTAAAAAAAATTACAAATTCATAATTTAACTTAATCCAGCATGGAGTTGTTATTTTTGACAACGAAATCAAACCATCAGCATCAAAAGAATGAAATATAATTTCATCACCATTGAAGGAAATATAGGTGCCGGCAAAACTACACTTGCTCACCTGCTTAGCAAGCATTTTAATGCAAGGCTTATACTGGAGGAATTTGCAGACAACCCTTTTTTGCCAAAGTTTTATGAAAACAAACAGCAGTATGCTTTTCCTTTGGAACTTTTTTTTATGGCCGAGAGATACAAACAATTGAAAGAACTTTTGCAGACGAAAGATATGTTTCATAATGTTACCATATCTGATTATCTCTTTACCAAATGCCTGTTGTTTGCGAAAGTGAATTTAGCTGAGGAAGAATTCTTATTATATCAGAAACTATTCGACATTATCAATCCACAATTAGTAAAACCGGATTTACTGATTTACCTGCACGCGCCGGTTTGGAAATTGAAAGAAAATATCAGGAAGAGAAACCGTTCTTACGAACAATCAATTGAATCTGATTATCTTTTTCAGCTACAGGAGACTTATACCCAATATATAAAGCAGCACAATATTAAAACGTTATTTATTGATACATCAAATGCCGATTTTATTGGGAATGAAAAACATCTGAAAGCCTTGCTGGATGCATTAGATAAAGAATATGAAAATGGACAGAATTATTTAATACTGCCCTAAACCAATTAACCGGATGCATAATAGAGCCGATCCTTTTGCCGCTGTTAGAGTGGTCGAATACCGCAATTTATTGATTGGGAGATTTATTTTTATTATGGGGTTGAGAATGATGGCAACTCTTATTGGCTGGTGGATTTATCTTTTAACTAATGATCCTTTTGCAATTGGGCTTGTTGGTTTATCCGAAGTGATACCAGCTCTTTCATTAGCGTTGTACGCCGGACATGTAATTGATCAAAGTGAAAAAAGAAGGCTTCTTTTAAGAGGCGTGGTTCTTTATTTTTTGGCTGCAATTGCGTTGGTTTTTATTTCAGGCAATTTGGTAACTCATCATTTAACTAATCACTGGATTGCTGTTTGTATCTACTTTGTAATTTTCTGCACCGGTATTTTCCGGGCCTTTACAGGGCCTGTTTTTAGTGCCTTAATTGCCTATATCGTTCCAAGAAATGACTTACAAAATGCCACTACATGGAGCCAGGGCTCCTGGCTCTCGGCGTCAGTAACGGGACATGCGGCAGGTGGCTTTTTAATAGCATTGGCAGGAATTACAAATACGTTAATTACCATCAGTTTTTTAATATTGATTTCCCTTTTCTTTTTATACAGACTAAAAGCAAAGCCGGCATCAAACATAAAAGGAGCTGTGCGTACCTGGGAAAGCGTAAAAGAAGGCCTACGATTTGTTTATAAAACAAAAGAACTCTTAGCTTCCTTATCCCTTGATCTTTTCGCGGTGTTATTTGGAGGCGCTGTTGCCCTGATTCCTATTTATGCAAGAGATATCTTAAAAGTCGGCTCAGAAGGGTTCGGCATTTTGAACGGAGCGGCAGATATGGGTTCTATATTGATTGTGATCATCCTGACGGTTTTTCCTGCAAAAAAGAAACAGGGTAAAAAATTAATACTGGCGGTTGGAGGTTTTGGCGTTTGCATCCTTATTTTCGGAATCTCAAAAATATTCCTTCTGTCTTTTGCCGCATTGATGATTTCGGGTATGCTTGATGGTATTAGCGTGGTCGTGAGAGGAACGATTACCCAACTAATGACACCAGATAATATGAGAGGTAGAGTAATGAGTGTAAACTCAATGTTCGTAAATTCAAGTAACGAGTTAGGTCAGTTCGAAAGTGGCGTGGCCGCTAAGTTAATGGGTACGGTTCCTTCCGTTATTTTTGGAGGGAGTATGACTTTATTAGTGGTGATTTTTACCTGGTTCAAATCACCGACCCTCAGAAAAATGGAATATTGAATTTTAATAGCTTACATTTTTTATTAAAAAATAAATCCCTGTAACAATATCGCTTCTTTTAATCCGTTTTGTTGATAGTTCCTTGAATCACGTTTTTAAATGCTAAATAAAAAATAAAAATTTTAAAAACATGTGGAGAAAACGGGGAAAAAAATAATTTTGCTTTTCCAATTTCTTAATCAAAAATGAAACCCCTTTGAAAAGCCATCTGTTCTTTTTTATGTTGATGCTATCCTTTTCGCAATTAGTAAATGGCCAGGATCTCATCAGGCAGGTTTCTTGTTTGGACTCGACACTACAAATCAAGGCAGATAGCCTCAAGAAAGAAATGACCAGTCGAGGATTTATCGTTTTAAGAGAAGCAAGTTTGACCATGGAAAGCGGGTATGAAATGCCCATATTCGTTCCGTTAACCGAAGGCACCTGGTATGATTTCGCTTTTATTGGCGATATATCTTCCAGCCTTTACGAAGTAAGAATGTACGACTATAATGAAAAGCAGGTGGTGTATGAAAAACATTATGGGAAAGGGATGCAAAGTAATCTGATCAATTTTTC
>JBDTGD010000227.1:0-4393 GCA_039937595.1 Ginsengibacter sp.
TTTCATGTGGCTTCTGATGAAAGTTTTGATAAAAAGCCCTGTTGGCACTCATAATGCGCAGGTCAGTTTTTAAAACTATCAATGGCTCCCTGATCGTTTCTACGATGGCTTCGCGAAATTTAAAAGCTTCTTTCAGTTCTTCATTGCGATGATGCAATTCTTCATTGATGGTAGTAAGCTCTTCATTGGAAGATTGTAATTCTTCTTTGGAAGTTTCCAACTCTTCATTAATGCTTTGCAGTTCCTCGTTGGATGACAGGATTTCTTCATTGGCGCTTTGAAGTTCTTCCCTGGTAGCTTCAAATTCTTCACTCATATTTTTTACCTGGCCCCTGGCATCGCGTATTTCGTTCTCCAGCGTTTGCAGCCGCTGGCTTTCAGCTATTTTGCTGTTGTTGATGCCAGGCTTTGCTATATGTTCAACCGACGAAATGGTGTTGGACTCTTTAAACAAAATAAGGAAAAAGCCCGATGAAAGCGGCACTACTTCCAGGTCTACCACATCTTCACCGTCCTTGTTTAATAAATGTATTCCATTCTTTCTCGCGGGCTGCTTATCGCTCTTTGCGTTATAAATGAGTGCCCTTAATTCAAAAACAAGATCATCGCGCACCATGTTCAGCAGTTGCAGGCTTGCCTTTCCATAGGTAGGTTGCAGATACCTGGAAGTAGGTCCGTGAAAACGAATGATCTGCAAATCACTATTTACAACTACACTTGCAGGCACATATTCAGAAAGCAACAATTTATCCATTTCTTCTTCTACGTTCCATTCATTACCTTTTACCTTATCTAATTTATCGGCTTCGGAATGCTGCTCAATAGGTACAGATGACGAAGGAAAAGAAAAATCAAAGTCGGCGCGGTTGATGCCATTCCTGGGTGTGTATATTTTTAATTCTTTATCTGCCTGTGCGAAAAGTTCTGATGAGCCGCCGGCAGTTTCCGATTTCCCAAGTATCAAATAACCGGTTGGTTTAAGCGCGTAATGAAACGCTTTTAAAATTTTTTTCTGAGCCTTTGGCTCGAAATAAATCATTACGTTTTGGCAACTAAGAATGTCTATTTTAGAAAAAGGAGGATCGGTAAGTAAATTGTGCGTTGCAAATATACAGCTGTCTCTTAACGATTTCACTACCTGGTAATGGCCGTCTATTTTATTAAAATATTTAATTAAATGTTCTGGCGAAATATCTTCAAGACTACCTGTTGTGTATATTCCTTGCCGCGCTTTTTCAATAGACCTTGGATTAAGATCGGTCGCAAATAGCTGAAAAGGTACTTCTATGCCTTTCCCTGAAATATATTCGGAAATGGCAATGGCAAAAGAAAATGCTTCTTCTCCGGAAGCGCAGGCAGCAATCCAAATCTTTAAAGCCGCGTTAGAGGGGCGATCTTTAAAAAGAGCGGGTAGTATTTTTTTCGTAAGCGCTTTATAAGCGCTGGGATCCCGAAAGAAGGAAGTAACGCTAATCAACAGGTCCTGGTATAATTGCTCTAATTCGGACTCATTTTCACGGAGCATCTGCATATAGTCTTCAAGACTTTTTTTCCGGTTAAGCGTCATACGCCTCATGATCCGTCGATTGATAGTGGTTTGTTTATACAAGGAGAAATCAATTCCTTTTCTGTTATGCAATAGGATCAATATTTTTCTGAAATCGGCTTCATTTTCCGGCACTATCTCGTTTACGGAAAGCGATAAGTACGGAAGTTTTAAAATATCATCCAGTTCTTTCGCGATTTCGCCAGCGGGCAAAATGAAATCTACAAAGCCGGATTCAATAGCGCTTTGAGGCATTCCCTTGAAAGCCGCAGAACTGTCCTGGGCAAAGGTAATTCCGCCTTCACCTTTTATATCCTTAACACCCGCAGTACCATCAGAACCAGTGCCGGATAATAAAATGCCAATCGCTTTATTTTGATAAACGAGCGCCAGGTTTTTAAAGAAAAAATCAACGGGTAAAAAAATACCTCCCTTGTTTCTGCGGGGTGATAAAGTGAGATGTCCGTCCACAATGCTCATGTACGTATCCGGCGGGATTACGTAAATATTATCAACTTTTACAGCCATGCCATCTTTTACCTGGTGTACGGGCATCTTCGTTTCTCTTTCCAACAGCTCAGGCAGAATACTTTCATGGTCGGGCGATAAGTGTTGAATGATAACATAGCCCATCCCGGTATCATCGGGCAGATTATTCAAAAATTTCCTAATCGCTTCCAATCCCCCTGCAGATGCGCCAATGGCCGCTACTGGAAACAGAGCATCATTTTTAAGTAGGTTTTCGGGTTTGTTTAGTGTATTTTTTTTGGAAAAAGCAACATTTTTCCTTTTGCTGTTCATGTAGTGTCTAACGTTGTTAACTTATTATTCAGAAAGGTAAGGCATTTAATTAAATCAGAAGAAAAATGATGGAGGAATATTCTCACTAATGTTTTTGATTTTGGTTTTCAATCTCCTCTAAAATTAAAAATTTAATAAAATAATTCAAACGAGATGGAAACAAAATCACGAACGCAAATCCTGGAAGTTTTATCATTCTATATGTAAAAAACAAAACACTAAATGAAGCGCTGGACAAATATGGTCATTCCGGCCAAAGCGAACATTAAGAAAAAACTACAAAATTGTGGAATATTAAACACAGTGTTGTCTAACGAATTCAACATCTGTAAACCTTACATCGTATTCTACTTTCAAGCCCTTCCTTATACATAATGGCATGATTTTATGTAAAAAACTTAATAATTATTTTTCATCCTTAAAAATATCAATTATGTTTTATCATGTAAAAGAACTACAATTTAATGCGAGGGTTTCAAAACCTGATCCACAATTTGCTACACTCCTTTTGGAGCAGTTCGGCGGTGCAAACGGCGAGCTGGCGGCCGCTTTGCGATACTTCGCCCAAGCCTTTGGGGCAAAAAAACCCTATCCTGATAAATACGATTTGCTTATGGATATTGCCACAGAAGAATTTAGTCACCTGGAAATTGTAGGTGCGACTATTCAAATGCTGCTGACTGGTATCAATGGCGATCTGAAAAATGCTGCAGAACAATCTGAAATTATGCATTTGCTTAATGGTAAGGCAGCAAAAGAAAACGTAATTCACACGGCAATGGTTGCACCGCAGTTTCTTGTATGCAGTGCCGGTGGACCGGCTTACACCAATTCACAAGGGGTGCCATGGACGGCGGCATATATTAACGGTGACGCACAAGGAGACCTGACTTCAGATCTTCGTTCCAATGTAGGCGCAGAGACCCGGGCTAAAATGGTGTATGAATATCTTCTCCAGTTTACAGATGATCCTTATGTAAAAGAAACACTTCGCTTTTTGATGACAAGAGAGGTAGCGCACTTTCAAATGTTCCAGGCTGCTTTGGATTCTATCGAGCCTAATTTTCCGCCGGGCATCTTACAAAGCGATCCTCGTTATAGTAATTTATATTTCAACTTTTCTAATGGTAACGATTATCGTGGGCCATGGAATGAAGGCAAGAGCACAGAGCTCGGCGAAACTTATCAATATATTGACGATCCAATAAAACATGTTATGGAGACGGCCGCATTACTCAATCAGAAGGTGAAAGGAACTGACCGTACCGAAGAGTCGGTTCAAAAACTTAACAAAAAAATGAGTAAAATTCGCAGTGAGGAAGTTAATAGTGCCAGCCCAACCAGCAATATTCAATGGAATACAACTGTGCCGGCAAAAGCGCAAAGCAATGGCAAATCCAATAAGCAAACCGCTCAAAAGAAATAAATACGTGCATGGGGAACAAACAAAACAAAAAAGCGGATCTGTTGGAAATTGTCTATTACACAGATCCGCTTTGCTGTTGGAGCTGGGCTTTTGAACCCCAATGGCGCAGGTTGCTGTATGAATTTAACGGAAGAATAAAATACCGTTATTGCATGGGAGGATTGTTATCGGAATGGAGAAATTATAATGATGCCATCAATTCTGTAACACGGCCGATACAAATGGGACCGGTGTGGATGCATGCAAAAGAAGTTTTGGGCATGCCAATAGATCACAATATCTGGATGCGCGACCCCCCGTCTTCTTCTTATCCCTGCTGCGTTGCAGTAAAATGCGCGGCGTTGCAATCCGCAAACGCAGAAGAAAAGTATCTACGCTTGTTGCGCGAAGCGTTGATGATAGAAGGCGTCAATATTTCCAGACTACAAGCACTTTTTGATGTTGCAGAAAATCTTGGCACGTTCTCCGTGAATTTGATTTAGACCGTTTTAAAGACGATTTCCACAACGACAACGGATTGGAAGCATTCAGAAAAGATTTGCAGGAAGTTCAATACCTGCACATCAGTCGTTTTCCAACATTAGTGATTAAAAATGCAAACAAAAAGGGACTGCTGATTT
>JBDTGD010000228.1:0-4670 GCA_039937595.1 Ginsengibacter sp.
TAGAAATTTTGGAACACAGTCAAACCGATAAATTTGTTTTGCCTCCTTTTGAACAAAAATTGCGACAAAGCGGCTTGTATCCTTTTAGGCCAACAGGAATAGAAATTTTCCAGGTAAATGTTGGCAAGATGTGTAATCAAACATGCAAGCATTGCCATGTGGATGCAGGTCCCGACCGTACAGAAATTATGACCCAAAAAACCATGCAGCAATGTCTCGATGTTTTGAAAAATAATCCTTCATTAAAAACAATTGACCTCACCGGTGGCGCGCCGGAAATGAATCCTGATTTCAGATGGTTTGTAGTAGAAATAAAAAAATTGGACAGACATATCATTGTCCGTTGTAACCTCACCATTATTCTCGCCAACAAAAAATATTTTGATCTTCCGGAATTTTACAAACAAAATAATATAGAAGTAATTTCTTCACTTCCGTTTTATTCCAAGGACAGAACAGACAGACAACGCGGTAATCATGTTTTTGAAAAAAGTATCAAGGCGTTGCAACTGTTGAATGAAATTGGTTATGGAAAAGAGGAAACAGCACTGACTTTGAATTTGGTGTATAATCCCGCGGGAGCATTTCTTCCGCCGCTGCAACAATCTTTAGAAAAAGAATACAAAGAAGTTTTGATGAAAGAATATGGAATTGCATTTAATCATCTATTTACCATCACGAATATGCCTATCAACCGTTACCTGGATTATTTACTTGTAAGCGGTAATTACGAAAAATATATGGAGAAATTAGTAGACGCTTATAATCCCGTAGCAGCCTCAAATGTAATGTGTCGCAATACCATTTCTATTGGTTGGGATGGTTATATTTATGATTGTGATTTTAACCAGATGCTCGAAATGAAAGTGGGCACTCAATCAAAACACATCGGTGAATTTAATGTGGATGAACTGAATAAGAGAAATATTTTAGTAGGGCAACATTGTTACGGATGCACTGCGGGTGCGGGAAGTAGTTGTGGTGGAGCAGTTGCATAATAATTGTTTAGAGAAGCTTCAATTGTTTAGATAAAAAAAATATCAGTGAACCGAAAGCATGAATATATTTGAAGAAGTAAAACAATATTTTTTTTCAAAAAATAAGTGATAAAAAAGAGTAGCCTGAATTCAAACAAAAATATAAATGATAAAAATAACTGAACAACCATCAAAGTATAGGCATTTGGAAAAGATGCCGGTTGAAGAAATCACTGCGGCTATCAACCAGGAAGATAAAACTGTGGCATTCGCTATAGAAAAAGCGCTGCCCCGTATTAATCAATTAATCAAGGCAATTGTAGAAAAATTGAAATCGGGAGGACGGATATTTTACGTTGCCACTGGTAGCGGAGGCCGTTTATCTGTTCTCGACGTTATTGAATTGCCAACAACATTTGGAGTTTCCAAGGGTATTTTCAATGTAATCTTAGCAGGCGGAACAGACAGGTTGATAGAAGCACTTGAAGAAAAAGAAGATGATACTGCAGAAGGATGGGAAATGCTGAAGAGTCAGAATATTTCTGAAAAAGACATAGTTGTGGGGATCTCTGCCAGCGGTACTACACCTTTTGTGTTAGCGTCATTAGAAGAGTGCCATAAAAGAAATATTACAACAGGATGCATCGTGAGTAATCCCGATTCGCCTATTGCAGTGCAGGCAGATTACAGCGTGGAGGTGATTACCGGCCCTGAAATTTTAGCTGGAAGCACCCGGATGAAATGTGGTACTGCGCAAAAAATGATCCTGGATATGATTAGTACGACTGTAATGACTCAATTGGGCAGAGTTGAAGATAACCGGATGGTGAATATGAAAATGCTGAATAATAAAATGATGGATCGAAGTGTCAAAATGTTGATGGAAAAAGCTGCAATGAATGATTATGAAAAGGCAAAGGAATTACTTATTAAACATGGAAGTGTCAAGAAGGCACTGGACTTTACAAAAGCCACAAAATCTTCCTGATTATATTATTCTTTAATTAGGTAGTATTAAAATTCTCTGAAAAAATGGAAAATGAATAGTAAGAAGGGACTGAATCCGTTAATCATTATCGGTGCGTTATTTTTTATATTCGGATTTGTAACCTGGATAAATTCAGTTTTGATTCCTTATCTTCAAATTGCCTGCGAACTGAATAATTTTCAGTCATATTTAGTAGCATTTGCATTTTACATTTCCTATTTTGTTATGGCGGTTCCTTCCGCAAAACTTTTAAAGCTCTCAGGATTTAAAAATGGTATGTCACTCGGGCTTCTTTTGGTGGCAATTGGATCACTTATATTTATACCTGCTGCTATTTATCGAACTTATAGCATATTTCTCGTTGGATTGTTTGTACAGGGAGCGGGGCTTGCAGTATTGCAAACGGCTGCAAATCCTTATGTCACCATTTTGGGCCCGGAAGAAAGTGCCGCAAAGCGGATGAGTATCATGGGTATTTGTAATGGTATTGCAGGCATTATTGCGCCCGCTATACTTGGAGTAATTATTTTAAATAACGCTGATGTTTTTACCGAACAATTAAAACATATGACAGGCTTTGATAAAACATTGGCATTAGATGCTTTAGCCAAAAAAGTTATCATACCTTATATTGTTATCACTTTAATACTAATTGCTTTAAGCGTCCTGGTTTATTATTCAAAACTTCCTGAAATAAATGAGGCGCCTGGTGACGAAGAGACTCAGAGCGCTTCATCGCTAACTTCCAGAACAAGCATTTTCCACTTTCCTCATTTGTTGATAGGTGTATTTACATTATTTCTGTATGTAGGAGTGGAAGTCATCGCAGGCAATACCATCATACAATACGGAACCTACCAGGGAATCCCCCTTTCTACTGCAAAATTTTTGACCTCTTTTACTTTGGTCGGAATGCTTGCCGGATATGTGATAGGCATTATTTGTATTCCTAAATATTTCAGCCAGAAAACCGCTCTGAAATATTCTGCTGCTTTTGGGATTGTGTTTTCTTTATTGGCTCTTTTTACTCATGGCTATATATCCGTAATGTTTATTGCGTTGTTGGGATTAGCCAATTCACTGATGTATCCTTCAATCTGGCCTTTAGCCATTGGAGGATTGGGTAAATTTACAAAAATCGGTTCTTCTTTTTTAGTGATGGCAATATCAGGAGGCGCTTTGCTACCACTGCTTTATGGCTGGCTGGCAGATAATATTAATTCACAGCAAGCCTATTGGATGGTTATTCCGTGCTATATGATGATTGGATATTATGCCATAAACGGACATAGGATTGGAAGAAAACAAATTGGTTAATTTAAAAATACAATTATGGTGTTAATTGCAGATAGTGGATCGTCCAAAACAAATTGGTGCCTGATAAAAGAAGGTGGCGAGAAACTATATTTTAATACGGAAGGTTACAATCCATATTTTGTTGATAGCGCATATATCATTAATTCTTTGCTTCAAAATTTACCTGCCGGAATATCTAATTCTGAAATCACGGAAGTACATTATTATGGCGCAGGGTGTTTTCCGGGGAAAGATTTTGTATTGACTGATGCTATAGCAGAGGTTTTCAACCAGGCGAAATGTTTCATTGAACTCGATTTACTGGCCGCAGCAAGGGCTTTACTCGGAACTAACAAGGGTTTTGCCGCTATCCTTGGCACGGGAATGAATACATGTATTTATGACGGAGAAAAAATAATTCAGAATATAGATTCTTTGGGATACATCCTGGGCGATGAAGGAAGTGGAGCTGCAATGGGAAAAAAAATATTGGGCGATTATATAAGAGGTTATATGCCCGACGAGATAAGTGAATTATTTTATAAAACATTTCATTTAGATAAAGAGGATATTTTCGACCACATATATGGACAATCGTTTGCGAACCGTTTCCTTGGGGACTTTAGTAAATTTATATTTGAGCATATTGATCTTAAATATTTTTATGACCTGGCAAAATCTTCATTTAACGATCTCTTTCAGAATCTTGTAATTCGTTATCCTGCTTACCAATCCTATTCATTTAATTGTGTTGGCACAATTGGTTTTATTTTTAAAGATATATTGAGTGAAGTAGCACTGGAATTTGGAATGCCGATGGGTAAAATCATCAAGGCGCCTATTGACGGGCTGGTTGATTATCATCTTGCACAAATGTTTAAATAGTTATGAGTCATTAGATGTTATTTATTAAATAAGAATAATATTGTTTACTGATTCTTAGCGAAAAGAAAATAAGAAAATATGAATGAATTTCTAAAAGCAAAAGAGTATCTAATTCAAAAAAAAATTACTAATCCTGAAATAGGAATTGTTTTGGGAACGGGACTCAGTCATCTTTTGGATTATGTGAAAATTCAACAGACCATTCCTTATTCTGAAATACCTGGTTTTTGTGTTTCTACTGTTGAGTTTCATAAAGGCAATCTTGTGTATGGAACTATTGCGGACAAAAGTGTTTTAATCATGCAGGGACGCTTTCATTCCTACGAAGGATATTCAATGCAGCAAATTGTATTTCCGATAAGAGTGATGAAATTATTGGGAGTAAAATATCTTTTCTTATCCAATGCCGCTGGTGGCATCAATCTTAATTTCAAAAAAGGCAATTTGGTTTTAATAGATGACCACATAAACCTTCAATCTGGAAATCCATTGACCGGAAAAAACTTTGATGAGTTGGGTTCGCG
>JBDTGD010000229.1:0-3033 GCA_039937595.1 Ginsengibacter sp.
CTTGGCATTTCTACAGTTTGGTTTCCGCCGGCTTTTAAAGGAGCAAGCGGAGGATACAGCGTGGGGTATGATGTTTATGATTTGTACGATCTTGGAGAATTTAATCAGAAAGGATCCGTACGTACAAAGTATGGTACCAGGCAGGAATACATAGACGCCATTGACGCGGTACATGCTTCGGGAATGCGTGCGATGGTAGATATTGTTCTTAACCAGAAAGCAGGTGGCGATGAAAAAGAAAAAATAAAAGTGGTAAAAGTAGATCCCAACAACCGCAAAAAAAACATATCTGCACCATTCGAAATCGAGGCCTTTACCAAGTTCACTTTCCCTGGAAGGGAGAAAAAATATTCAGGATTTGAATGGGATTATATGTGTTTTTCCGGCGTGGATTATGCTGCCGACCTCAATGAAACCAGCATCTTCAGAATTCTGGACAGCTATGGAGATTCGTGGGAAAAAATGATCAGTGGTGAGAAAGGTAATTATGATTATCTCATGTTCAATGATATAGATTTTAGAAATCCGGCTGTCCGTGAGGAATTGCAACGGTGGGGAAGATGGTATTGGGATCAGGTACATTTTGATGCCGTCCGCCTGGATGCGGTAAAGCATATCACACCATCTTTTTATCTCGATTGGCTGCATAAAATAAGGGAAAGTACGAGGAAAGAAATTTTTGCAGTTGGAGAATATTGGGCACCCGGCCATCTGAACCTACTCCTGGAATATATTAAAGACACGAACAATGAAATGAGTCTTTTTGATTCTTCACTTCATAATAATTTCTTCCGGGCATCCAATGGAGGAAATAGTTACGATATGCGAAGGATCTTTGATAAAACACTGGTAAAGGCATTTCCCCGAAAGGCTGTAACCGTAGTTGTCAATCATGACACACAACCGCTGCAAGCGCTGGAAGCCCCAATAGAAGCATGGTTCAAGCCAATCGCATACGCATTAATTTTGCTTAGAGATGAAGGTTATCCATGTGTTTTCTATCCCGACCTTTATGGCGCTCATTATAAAGACAAGGGCAAAGATGGAAACGAATATGAAATATGGTTATCAAAAGTTGATAATTTAAAAAATTTATTACAGGCGCGCAGCAACTATGCTTACGGAACACAGAGAGATTATTTTGATCATGCAAATTGTATTGGATGGACAAGAGAAGGCGACAGGGATCATGGTGGTTGTGCGGTTGTATTATCCAATGGTGATAATGGAAATAAAAATATGGAAATAGGAAAGCGCTATGCAGGGAAAAGGTTTATTGATATGTTGGGAAAAATACCGGATGAAGTAGAGGTCAATAATGATGGATGGGGGAACTTTTTTGCTCCTGCAAGATCCGTTTCCGTATGGGTTGAAAAAGTTTAAATAGGCAAAATGAGGTAAAGAAAGTTAGTTAATCTTTTTCTTCTAATTTATTTAAATACTATGGTTGTCATTTTGGAAAAAAAAAGTGTATAAATTCCTCCATACCCTATTCAGAGAGTAATTGAAATGTAATAACATACCTGCACATTTTAGACTTTCAATTCGGTACCTGCAACTTTTTCCCAAAAAGTTTTGCTCCAAATAGTAAAGCCAGGAACAACAAAACCAGGAAAATAAAGAATAAAATCTTAGCAATAGAAACCGCGCCTGCGGCTATTCCTGTGAAGCCAAAAATAGCTGCAATGATTGCTATAATAAATAAAATTATCATCCATCGAAATATAATAAAAAGTTTTGATAACCCATGAAAGAATTTCGATTGAATGCGTTCCAATTTTTTAATCTTTCTAAAGTCAAATGCCGTAAATCATTGCTCAGATAAAATTAAAAAGCATAAGCTGATGCTAACACTTTAACTCCATCAAAAGAATAAAAAATTCGTGCTAATCTGCTTAACAGTGGTCAGGAATAACCGCAAACGAAGTTTTTGTCAAAATCTCACTTAATCAGCTGTACAAGCCACAACTTAAAAAAGGTAAATTACTTTCCTGTAAAAAATAATACGAAATCACAAAGATCAATCGATTTTTTAAAAACTATGTATTTGCCAGCAAACCGAAATATTCATCATCCTCATTTTTACCACCAAAACCTTCTCCAATAGTCTTATAGGTTTCAACAAACTCAATAGCGCTGATCCACTTAACCATTTTATAGCCCAATTGATTTTCAATACGCAATCTCAGCGGCGCTCCATGCTCGAGCGGCAATGTTTTATAATTCATTTCCCAGGCTAACATAGATTTAGGTTTCAGGCAGTTATCCATTGATTCGGTATCATAATAAACTCCACCATATAAACCTTCGCCAAACGAATAGAATACTACTGTAGTCGCTTCAGACTTAGGTTTTACCAGGTCTATAATTTTGCTAATGGCACACCACCCCATTCCGCAATTCCCGTCCAGCCCTGTATGCAGCTATGCATATTAATACTTTCTTCTTTTTTAAATTTTTTTAAATCATCCAATGAAAGCTCAACAGGGTTTTCCACGAGGCCGCTAATTTTAAGCTTATAATCTTTAAAACCGTTTGCGGCGAGATCTTTCCATTCCTTTGAGTCTGGTCTTTCTCCATTGGGCCAGAAATAAGGAGAGATATCCTTTTTGGTGTAATACTTTTTTGGTTTGAATTTGTTGATAGTTTTACGCCATAGCGATACATTTATTTTTTTCTCCAGAAATTGAAGTGACCGGGGTTTCCGCCATGAGATCCAATGAGCCAGCATATTAAATCCTATTACGAATAAAACGATTGCAATACCTACCCATAAACCGGTTGATGAAGTATCATTGGGTTTATTAAGTATGATATGATTCATGTTTTTACTAAGACCGGTTAAGGCTACAAGCGATACATGAACGATAATGAAAATTACATAAGCAAACATGATCAGGAAATGGAAAGAGCGCGCTGTCTGACGATTGAAAAATAATTTTGGATACCATGGAAAGCGGCTGTCAATAGCCGGCGACATAGCAATCCCGGTTAACATGGCTAAAGGCGCCATCACAAATATCACTGCGAAAT
>JBDTGD010000230.1:0-2891 GCA_039937595.1 Ginsengibacter sp.
ATAACTTATTTTATATTTCGTTGTTGTGAGTACTGTTTTTGATTTATTTCCCCGGAGACTGAAAAAGTTAGCCGGGGTTTTTTATCGGTACATTGTTTGGAAAAAGCAATTGGGGAAACCATAAATCAAAGTTATTTGTTACTTTGCTGAAGTGCATGACGTAGATAGGCGGAGACAGAATTAAAAAAATTATCAAAGATTAAACTTATTCAAAAAAAATCACTTCTTTTTGTTGTTTTACCGTAGGCTCCGGACATAACTGCCGGTAAACAAACAAATAACAGTAATTACTATTTTTTGCAAAATGATTGAATTGATACCTTTTATAAAAAATTGGACTTTCTTTTAAATAAGAATTCTTACATTCATGCCTTAATTTTAAAATTTATTATTATCTCTATGGGAAATTTTCAGATAAAAATTCAGCCAAAAAAATATGATGCGGTGATAGTTGGATCGGGTGCAGGAGGTGGCATGGCGGCCTATGTATTGGCTAATGCAGGTTTAAAAGTTTGCTTATTGGAAGCTGGCCCTAATTTTAATCCTGCCGTAGATTCAAAGCAATTGCAAAATCCCTGGGATTCGCCGCGAAGAGGCAACAGCACTAAGTATCGCCCGTTTGGTGATTTTGACGGATGCTATTGGGGATGGGAAATTGACGGAGAGCCATATACTAATGCCAAAGGCTCTAACTGGGAATGGTGGCGCGCGCGAATGGTAGGCGGAAGAACCAATCACTGGGGAAGGATTTCTTTGCGCTTCGGTCCAAAAGATTTTAAGCATAAAAGTGTTGATGGGCTTGGTGACGATTGGCCAATAGGATATGAAGACGTTAAGCCTTATTACGATAAAAT
The DNA here is from genome assembly GCA_039937595.1 of Ginsengibacter sp. Classification (GTDB taxonomy): domain Bacteria; phylum Bacteroidota; class Bacteroidia; order Chitinophagales; family Chitinophagaceae; genus Ginsengibacter. Next base: position 855 of record JBDTGD010000230.1, read on the forward strand.
AGATAAACTCCTGGGCGTGTTTGGCACTAATGAGGGATTGGTTGATGATCCGGACGGCATTTTTCTTCCTCCACCAAAACCACGTTTACATGAGCTGATGATAAAAAAAGCTGCGACAGGAATTGGAATTCCGGTAATACCTTCACGTCTTTCTATTCTTACAAAAAGAATAAATGACAGCCGCGGAGTATGTTTTTATTGTCAGCAATGCAATCGCAGTTGCAAAATATTTGCGGATTTTTCTTCATCATCTGCTTTGGTAATGCCTGCAGTTGCAACTGGAAACGTGGACCTAGTTGTGAATGCAATGGCGCGGCAAGTGCTTACAAATAAAGATGGTTTAGCAACCGGCGTGTCTTATGTAAATAAAGAAGACATGCAGGAATACCAGGTAATGGGAAGAACGATCATTCTTGGAGCGAGTGCCTGCGAATCAGCCAGGTTATTATTGAATTCAAAATCGCAGCGCCATCCAAACGGGCTGGCAAATTCGAGTGATGTGGTTGGTCATTATCTGCACGATTCTACAGGCGCCGATATGGGAGGAATTATACCTGAACTGTTTGACCGCAAACGCTACAATGAAGATGGCGTGGGAGGAATGCATGTATATACTCCGTGGTGGCTTGATAATAAAAAACTCGATTTCCCAAGAGGGTATCATATTGAATATGGTGGTGGTTTTGGTATGCCTTTATATGGTTTTCAATGGGGTATGGAGAATTTGAATGGGACTTACAAAGTAAAAGGAAAACAAAAAGAAGCCGGCGGGTATGGTGCTTCGCTTAAAGAAGACTATCGTTATTTTTTCGGGTCTCATGTGGGGATGGCGGGGCGCGGAGAAACTATAGCGCGATTTGATAACTTTTGTGAAATAGATCCTACTGTTGTGGATGTTTATGGAATTCCTGTTTTGCGTTTTAATACTAAATATTCCGATTATGAAATAAAACAGGCGAAGCACATGAAAGAAACGTTTTCTGAAATTTTGCATTCGATGGGTGCTGTTTCAACTTGGGGAAATGATGATGGCCCGGAAAATAACTGGGGCTTACATGCTCCCGGTAATATTATCCACGAAGGCGGCACGATTCGTATGGGAAATGATCCGAAAAAATCTCCGTTGAATAAATGGGCACAGGCGCATGAGTGCAAAAATCTGTTTAATGTGGACGGAGGCCAGTTTGTATCGCAAGGAGATAAAAATATCACGTGGACAATCCTGGCTCTTTCCATGCGTACATCAGAATATATTGTGGATCAATTGAAGAAAAATCAGATTTAAAATTATTCAAAATAAAAGTCACTTAATCCGATATTTTCATTAGAAAAGAATTCGTGTTTGGCTTGCTTTATAAAATTAAAATTATGGATAGAAGAAAATCTCTCAAAGTAATGGTGATCGGTTCGGTATCTACAGGTGTATTGTTAGATGCCTGCAAAACTGAGGACAAAAAAACAGTTGCCAACAAACCGGCCGTTAAGACTACTGGGGAAAAACATCCTGGATTGATGAAAGAAGAAGTAGCCCATCTGAAAGAAGTGGACTCATATACATATTTTACACCCCACGAAATGCAAACTATCACCATTCTTGGCGATATCATCATTCCGAAGGATGCAGTAAGTGGCAGTGCTTCAGATGCTAAAGTTCCCGATTTTATTGAGTTTATTGTAAAAGACAGTCCTGAAAACAAAGTACCAATGCGCGGAGGATTGCAATGGCTCGATATGCAATGCCTGAACCGTTATCAAAATTCCTTCGCAGAATGTAATACAAAGCAACAGATGGAAATAGTAGATGAGATCGCGTGGCCCAAAAAAGCAAAACCGGAAATGAAGCCGGGTGTTAATTTCTTCAACCTGATGCGAAATCTTACCGCTACCGGCTTTTATACATCAGAGATAGGCGTAAAGGATGTGGGCTATATTGGTAACACACCTAATCAATGGAACGGCGTGCCTGACGATGTGTTGAAGCAACACAACCTTGCTTACACGCCGAAAGAACTTAAAGAATGTGTTAGCTTTTGATAA
>JBDTGD010000231.1:0-7596 GCA_039937595.1 Ginsengibacter sp.
GCTTTCTAAATATCGTTAATCTAGATTAATCTAATTTCTTAATCTGCATTATTGGCAAGGCTATTGCATGCTTTTAACTTTGTGTTTTAAAATTTAAATAATGAAAGAATACAGAGGGATAGAAGAAGTATTATCACCTTCCGCAGCTCATATGGTGGGTGATGGTTTTAAAGTGGTTAATTTTTCTCCGGGCCGTGGCAGTTTTGGCGACAGGATGAGTCCATTTTTTCTCATGGATTTTAATCCTGAATTTAATTTTACGCCTACAACAGTTCCACGCGGCGTGGGCGTACATCCACATCGCGGATTCGAAACCGTAACTATTGCATACAAAGGAAGTGTGGCGCATAATGACAGCACCGGAAATAGTGGGGTTATAAATGCGGGTGATGTGCAATGGATGACGGCTGCGTCAGGAATTCTGCATAAAGAATATCATGAAAAAGAGTTTGCTAAAAAGGGCGGTGCTTTTGAGATGGCTCAGATATGGGTGAATTTGCCTAAGAAATATAAAATGTCTGCACCAAAATACCAGGCAATACTCAATGAACAAAAAGGGAATTACGAAATAGGAAATGGCATGGGAAATGTGCTGATAATTGCCGGAGAATACAAGGGTGTTAAGGGATCGGCAAAAACTTTCTCACCGGTCGAAATGTATGACATTCGGTTGAATAAAAATGGAGAAGCCGCATTCGAACTGCCGGGAAGTTATAATACAGGATTATTAGTAGTGGAAGGCGAAGCCACCATCAATGAAGATGCTATTACACACGAACATCAATATGTACAATTTAAAAATGGAGCAGGTACAATAAGAATAAAAGCAAATAGAAAAAGTATTTTATTGTTATTGAGCGGGGAACCAATAAACGAACCTGTAGCGGCTTATGGACCTTTCGTAATGAATACGATTGAAGAAATCCAGGAAGCAATTGATGATTTCAATGGCGGCAAATTTGGAAAACTGGCAAACTAAATATTTATTTAAAAACTAAAAAACAGAAACCATGGCAACAAAAACAAAATGGGAATTTGATCCCGTGCACACCGAAATCGCTTTTAAAGTAAAACATCTGATGATTACTAATGTAAAAGGTATTTTCACCGAATATAGTGGAAGTATTTACACAACTGATGAAGATTTCAGCACAGCGGAAATTGATTTTTGGTTGAATCCTGCTTCCCTCGAAACCAATACAGAGCAACGTAACGCTCATTTGAAAAGCGCCGATTTTTTTGACATAGAACATCACAAAGAAATCACCTTTAGTTCAAATACAATTGAAAAGGTAGATAACGATGGCAGTTATGAACTATGGGGAGATCTCACTATCAAGGGCATTACTAAAAAAATAAAACTGGACGTTGAATTCGGCGGAATAATAAAAGACCCATGGGGCGGAGAAAGAGCTGGGTTTACTATAAACGGCAAAGTAAATCGTAAAGATTGGGGATTAAACTGGAACACCGTGTTAGAAGCAGGTGGTGTGCTCGTGGGAGACGCTGTAAATATCGCTTGCGAAGTAGAACTGGTGAAAAAGGAAGTAATAGAAAGTTAATATTGATATTCAATTTCAGGATTTGACAGTAAGTCCCACAGGGTGAGGGTACTGAATGAAATCCTTTCTATATATTCTCCTTTCTTAATTTAAATTACTTTGGCTTTAATCATTTTTTACAAAAGGTTAAAGCTTTTGCTATTTGCATAGTTCCATCGGATAAATTTGTGTATCACCTCGAAACAAGTTTTTCCTGATAAAAAAATCTTCTTTTAATTAAATAATCCTAAATGTGTACTTTTGACCGCTCTTGAAAAAAAGAACAAAATTTAAAAAGTAATTTTAAAAAGTCTTGGAAAAAAAAATAACTAAAATAGGAGTTCTTACGTCCGGTGGCGATGCTCCTGGAATGAATGCTGCAATCAGGGCAGTAGTACGTACGGGTATCTACAATAAGTTATCAGTTTATGGTATTAAACGCGGATACCAGGGGATGATAGATAATGATATTTTTAAAATGGAGAGCACAAGCGTCGCTAATATTATTCAAAGAGGTGGCACCATTTTAAAAACCGCAAGATGCAAAGATTTCTTTACCACTGAAGGCAGAAAAAAAGCATATGAAAGCCTTAAAAAGCACGGAATCAATGCCGTTGTGATTATTGGCGGAGATGGTTCTTTCAGGGGAGCGCAAATATTTAGTCATGAGTTTGATATTCCTTGTATAGGGTTACCGGGAACTATAGACAAGGATATTGCAGGCACTGACTTTACCATTGGTTTTGATACTGCCGTAAATACTGCTGTAGAAGCAATAGATAAAGTGCGTGACACAGCCGATGCACACGATAGGCTTTTTATTATAGAAGTGATGGGACGCGATTCCGGATACATCGCCCTACACAGTGGTATAGCCACTGGCGCAGAAAACATATTAATCCCTGAACGAAAAACCGATGTGGAAGGCGTCATTAGCGCTTTAATGGAAAAGCATGGCCGCAAGAAATTAGTTAATATTATTGTAGTAGCGGAAGGAGAAGCGTTTGGTGCGGTAGAGTTAGGGAAAGTAATTACGGAAAAAATACCGGACCAGGAAGTAAGAGTTACCATTCTGGGGCATATTCAGCGCGGCGGTTCACCTACCTGTTTTGACAGATTAATTGCAAGCCGCATGGGTTATTCTGCCGTGGAGTGTTTACTGGAAGGGAAATTTAATGTGTTTGTCGGTATCGTTAATAACAAAATGCATTATATTCCGCTTGATAAGGCAGTAAAAAAGAAAGAAAATATAAGTGAAGAGTGGATGAAGATTGTAAAAATATTATCGAGTTAATTCCTGAGTGCCTGCCCGAAAGATAAGTGACGGAGTAAACATTCTATGAACAGACAATAATTCAATATAAAACCAAGTAAATGTCAAAAAACATCAGTAAATATCTTTATAAGGATATGGATAAAAAAGCAGGTTTCGATCATTCAATAAAACGGACCAAAATAGTGGCTACCGTTGGCCCCGCGTGCGATAATTATGACGCAATGGTAGAATTGGTAAAGGCAGGCGTAAATGTTTTTCGCCTGAATTTCTCCCACGGCAGCCATGAAGATAAAGCAAGGATAATTCAGATAATCAAAAAAATAAATACCTCGCTTCCTTTTAATATCGCCATACTTGCTGACCTGCAAGGACCAAAATTAAGGGTAGGGGAAATTGAAAACAACGCACTGGAAATTAAACCAGGAGATCAGTTGACATTTACTAATGTAAAATGTATTGGAAATTTCGAAAAGATTTATGTGAGCTATCCTAATCTTCATAATGATGTCGTTATTGGAAACATTATTATGATAGATGATGGTAAATTGGAAGTTAAAGTAAAAAAGATACTTCCGAATAACGACGTGCAGGTAGAAGTTATAATGGGTGGTATTCTTTCGTCTAAAAAAGGACTTAACCTTCCTGATACCAAAATTTCCTTACCGGCACTTACCGAAAAAGACCTGGAGGACCTTGATTTCATTATTGAGCAGAACGTAGATTGGATAGCACTTTCATTTGTTCGCGAAGTAAAAGATATTGTAGGCTTAAAAGATATTTTAAAAGAAAGAAATTGCAAGTCGAAAGTCATTGCCAAAATAGAAAAACCTGAGGCAGTTGCCAACATACGTGATATCATTATTGAAAGTGACGGCATCATGATTGCCAGGGGAGATCTCGGAGTAGAATTACCGGTGGAAAAAGTTCCGCTTATACAAAAAGAAATCATACGTAAATGTATGCACAGGGCTAAACCGGTAATAGTTGCCACCCAGATGATGGAAAGTATGATGGACAGGATAAAACCCAACCGTAGCGAAATTACAGATGTAGCCAATGCGGTACTGGAAGGGGCCGATGCATTAATGCTTAGCGGAGAAACTGCTACCGGAAAATATCCAACCCTGGTGATAGAAACGATGAGTAAAATAATAATGGAAATAGAAAAGACGGCTTATGATTATAACCGCGACGATATTCTTTCACCGCAACCACATTCTCCCTCTTTTTTAAGCGACGCCATTTGCTACAGCGCCTGTAAACTGGCAAGCGACGTAAAAGCAGATGCGTTAATAGGAATGACACAAAGCGGCTACACAGGTTTCATGCTCAGCAGTTACCGGCCAAAATCTTTTTTATACGTATTTAGCAAAGTAGGAAGTCTTATCAATCAGCTAAGCCTCAGCTGGGGTGTGCGTGCCATATTCTATGATGAAGAAGAAAGCCTTGATGATATATTCTCTGATCAGTTGGCAATACTTAGAGAACGCGGTTTTCTAAAGCCAGGCGATGTGGTTGTAAACACAGGCAGCACACCGGTCTCGTTACATTTGCCTACCAATGTATTGAAGATTACGAAGGTTAAGGAATGATGAGAATGATCCGATAAATTTATTCCGGAAAGAGAATTAAAAATGAATAGCTTCTTCAAGTTATGTGGTTAGCTTCTACAGAAAACGTTAGTTTTTCATATTAGTATCCTAAAGAAAACGAGCAAGCTATTCCGTTGGTTTTATCTGTTTGCAAGATGGCCCGATTTCCCTTGCATACTTTAAACCGTAGGCCCACCATTCTTTCATTTTACCGGCATCAAATATCAATGAATTATTAGTCAAATTTTCAGGTGGCTGATAAATATTCAGCTGTACATTATTTTGAACTCCTTCCATTCGTCCAATTAACAAATCGTCATTTTCAATCTGGTTCAGCATAAAATCAAAGGCTCTTATGGTAAGTTCCATCGCATTTCTAACCGGGGGATTTTTAATGCTGCGCTTTTCCGTATCTAAAATAATTACATCAATTTCTGTAGCTCCCATTGCTATCGCTTTTGAAACGGGCACAATATCTCCCAGGCCTCCGTCGGCATATTCAAAACCATCTTTTTCTAACAGGCTCATAAAGGGTACTACATTAGATGACCCCCACATCCAGTCACAGAAATCATCATAAGAGCATTCTTTAACTGATTTATATTCCAACAGCATTCGGGTAAGATTTGCAACTGTAATTACTACGTCAGTTTCTGAATTTTTAATTTCGATAAAATCCTCTTTGGTCAAAATATTTTTTATCAGGTTTCTGAGATTGTGACTTTCCCCAAAAGTTTTTTTCCCTTCTAAAAACATTTTAATAGTTCCCAGGTGATTAATCCTTGTTTTGTAGATGCCATTTTCTTTATGAATCACAAATGGGTTCACATTAAAGATATCGCTTTGAGTTATGGAAGTAAAGACATCATATAGGGCTTTAATTTTCCCAATAGATAAAAGTGGTATCAGCAGCGCCCCCGCAGAGGTGCCAATAAACATATCGTATTTGCATTTATTTTCTTCTAATAAATATTGCGCTACTCCTCCTGCAAAAGCACCTTTGCTGCCACCACCTGAAATAACAAGAGCCTTCATAACTTTTTAATTAAAAATAGGAAATCCTGCTCAGGTTTCGGATGAAATAATCTATTATCACAGTAAACAAACATTTAAAAGGGTTTTGCAAACGGGTAATTAAAGCCCATCATAGAAATCAACCTTCAAAAAGAATTCCGGACGACGTGACCAAAAAGAATCTCACAATTCCTAATAGAATATTAAATTAAATTTGTGATTCAATAAAAGTATGTTCCTACCCACCGGCCTTTAACTTAACCTGACAAAACATAATAAATGAAGCGAACTTTCCAATTTTTATTCCTATTAATTTTTACATCTTCCTTTAGTCAAACTCGTGATTTTGTAAAAGAAAATTATTCGAAAATAGATACCAACATTGTCATGCGCGATGGCGTAAAATTATATACTGTCATTTATGTTCCAAAAGATCAAGCTGAAAAATATCCATTTTTGATGGAGCGCACTCCATATTCTGTTGCGCCTTATGGCGAAAACAACTATGCTGAAAGGTTAGGCCCAAACACAGCGCTGATGCATGAAAAATACATTTTCGTTTACCAGGATGTGCGTGGGCGTTACATGAGCGAAGGGCATAACCTTGAAGTAACTCCTTATATCCCTGATAAAAAAGATAAAACACAAGTTGACGAAAGCAGCGATACCTATGACACCGTTGACTGGCTTCTGAAAAATATAAAAAACAATAATGGGCGTGTAGCTCTTTACGGAATTTCTTATCCAGGTTTTTATGCAACAGCAAGTTTGCCCGGAGCACATCCTGCAATAAAGGCAGTAAGCCCGCAGGCGCCGGTAACTGATGAATTTATCGGCGACGATGCCAATCATAATGGTGCATTTTTTTTGCTTGATAATTTTATGTTTATGAATTATTTTGGCAAAGAAAGAAACGGGCTTACGGAAGATTATGGTTCTTCGATGTTTGATGCAAACAACAATGACGTGTATCATTTCTTTTTAAATATCGGACCAGTAAAAAATACCCAATCAGCTGAATATTTTAATCACCGAAGCTACATCTGGAATGAATACCTCGCACATGATACTTATGATAATTATTGGCAAAAAAGAAACATCCGGCAATACCTGAAAAATATAAAAATTCCTACACTTGTTGTTGGCGGCTGGTTTGACGCGGAAGATCTTTTTGGTTCATTGCATACTTATAAAGCAATTGAAAAACAAAGCAGCGCAAATAAAAATTACTTTGTAATGGGACCGTGGACTCATGGCGCCTGGGCAGGAAACGGATGGGATAAATTTGGGAGCTATGACTTCGGAAGCAACACCAGTGGATATTTCCAGGATAGTTTGCAAACAACATTTTTCAATTATTTTTTAAAAGATAAGGGAACATGGAATGCTTCTACTGCAACTGTCTTTGAAACAGGCGCCAACGAATGGCGCCATTTTAATCAATGGCCACCGGCAAATATTTCTGAAGTGAGTTATTATTTTGATTCTAATAAAAAATTATCCGGCAAGAAAAATAATGCTGAAAATAGTTTTGATGAATACATTAGTGACCCGGCAAATCCAGTCCCTTATACTTCAAAAGTACAAGGTAGTAGAAATAATGAATACATGGTGGAAGACCAGCGTTTTGCTGCGTCAAGAAATGACGTATTGGTTTATGAATCTCCGGTTCTAAATGAAGATGTTACCATCGCCGGTCACATTTTGGCTGATCTTTTTGCAACTATTTCAACAACCGATGCAGACTTTGTCGTAAAACTAATCGACGTAGTTCCGCCGGAAGAAATTTACGGCGTACAAGGGGTAGATTACAGCGCTGGTAGTGATTTTCAACGGTTGGTTCGTGCGGAAGTAATGCGTGGGAAATTCAGAAATAGTTATGTTCATCCTCAGCCCTTTGTTCCGGGAAAAATAAGCGAGGTAAAAATAAATCTGAATGATGTTTGCCACACATTTAAAAAAAAGCATAAAATAATGGTACAGGTGCAAAGCAGCTGGTTTCCATTAGTTGATATGAATCCTCAAAAATTTATGCGCATTCCCGATGCCAGTGAAACTGATTTTCAAAAATCAACCATTTATATTTATCACGATAAAAATCATGCATCCAAAATTGTACTTCCCGTGTTGAATTAAAATTGTATTTTAGTCGCTCTTCTTTCAGGTTGTTAGA
>JBDTGD010000232.1:0-9461 GCA_039937595.1 Ginsengibacter sp.
ACTAATTTAATTAGTATTTTTGTTCTAAATAAATTAGTCAACCATGTCATTAGCCGGTCAAAATCTTAAATATTTACGCAAGCTGCGGGGATGGACTCAGGAAGAGTTTGCTAACAAATTAGGAATCAAACGTTCCCTTATCGGGGCTTACGAAGAAGAAAGGGCAGATCCGAGGTTGGATGTGCTAGAAACTTTAAGCGAAATATTTAAAGTCAGCTTAGATGAGCTCTTATTACACGATCTTGGTGAAGAAAAAGGTGGAAATTATCTTGCCAAAAGAAGGCAAATGAAAATGATGAGCGCCGACAGGAATCTCATTCATTTTGTGCCGGTAAAGGCCGCGGCGGGCTATCTTGCGGGATATGGCGACAGTGAATTTATTGATGAGCTGAATACCTTTACCCTTCCAATGCTTTCAGGCGGAAGTTATCGCGCCTTTGAAATAATCGGTGATAGTATGATGCCTACACCAAGCGGAAGTGTAATTGTGGGTGAAAAAATAGAAAAGATAGATGATGTAAAAAATAACGCCGCTTATATTGTAGTAAGTAAAAGCGAAGGCATTGTATATAAGCGTGTCGTTAAAAATAATAAGAATAAAAATAAATTAACCCTTGTAAGCGACAATCCTGCATTTCAGCCGTACCAGGTTCAAACGGCTGATGTGTTGGAAGTGTGGCAGGCACAGGCGATTATCAACAAAGTAACACAACAGCAAAGGTGGGACGTGGATTCTCTTGTAAATTTAGTGAGCAATTTACAAGACCAGGTAAGTAGTTTGAAAAAGAAAATGAATTAGAAAATGGCTAAGTTTGTATTTACTCAAAAAGTTTTTGCTTCATTCTTACAAATAGAATGTGGCTGTGCTGATACATCAATTAACAATTAAAAAGACAGTTATGATTAAATTACAAATTATTGGACATCTTGGTGGCGATTGCACCACGAATGAAGTAAACGGAAGGACCGTAATAAACTTCAACGTAGCTCATTCGGAAAAATTTAAGGATGCACAGGGAAATTCAGTAGATAAAACTACTTGGGTAAAGTGTGCCTATTGGACAGATCCCAACAGAACCGCGATTGCACAGTACTTAAAAAAAGGCCAATTAGTTTACGCGGAAGGTTCTCCTGAAGCCGACGCCTTTATGAATAAAGAAAATCAAGCTGCTGCCAGTTTAAAAATGAGTGTCTTCAGAATTCAATTATTAGGCAGTAAGAATGAAAACCAGGAAGGAAGTTCCCAGCAAAGTTCTTATCAACGAGGTTCAGCTCTAACTTCTAATGCTACGCAAAATACTCCTGCCACAGTGGAAGAACCTGCAGATGATTTACCATTTTAAGTTTACTTACCATTTTGAGTTTAAAAATATATTGGGGTTTGTACATTTCAGCGGCTTACAACTAAGCCGCTTTTTTTGCGTCTTATTTTTCTTAATGATTACCTTTAAAATAAAAGTTGATGATTGATTTTAAAAGATTAGATCATGTACAATTGTGTATTCCTGTTGGAAAGGAAAACGAAGCAAGAAAATTTTACACGGATATCATCGGACTTACCGAAATTCCAAAGCCAAACGAATTAATTAAAAATGGCGGTCTTTGGTATCAGATTGCGGATATTCAATTGCATATCGGAACAGAAAATGAAATCAATAAATCTAAGAGACATCCGGCATTTGAAGTTAGGGATCTGAACGCCGCAAGGATAGCTTTGGCCACACATGATATATCAATTAAAGAAGAAATTCAAATCCCAGGGCAAAATCGTTTTTCTTTTAATGACCCTTTTGGAAATCGAATTGAATTTTTGGAAAAACTCATAAGTAATAAGTGATGAGTAATTAAGTAACAAGTGACGAGTAATGAGTAAAAAGGAAGCCATTCACATCTGATAACACATACCTCTTACCTCATAACTCATAACTCATAACTCATAACTAATAACCGATCGCGTAATACCTTTCTCACTCCATTTCCTCCGCCCACTTATCTCTTTCGTCCGGACTGAATTTCCAGGGAGCAAAGTTATTTTCGATATTACTAAACATTGCATTCCACTCCGCCGGTGCATTGCTTTCTTCCATTACCAATGAACGGCGCAGTTCAAAAATGATGCTAAGGGGGCTAATACTCACAGGACATTCTTCTACACATGCATTGCATGAGGTGCAGGCTCTTAATTCTTCTACAGTAATATAATCATGAACCAATGTTTTTCCATCGTCTTTAAAACTTCCGTTTTCTTTAATATTTTTTCTTACATCCTCCATCCTGTCACGCGTATCCATCATGATTTTTCTCGGGCTCAATAGTTTCCCTGTGATATTTGCGGGGCAGGCCGCAGTGCATCTCCCACATTCGGTACAAGTGTAGGCATCTAGCAAGTTTTTCCAGCTAAGTTCAAAAATATCTTTTGCGCCAAATTTTGTAGCCACTGCGTTTTGCGTCTGATCTTCACCGTTAGCTGGCGCCAATTCTGGTTTGAAGATATAGGACACTTCCTGCTGTACATTTTTCATATTTTTCATTTCCCCTTTCGGCTGAAGCGGTTTATAATAAGTGTTGGGAAATGCTAATAAAATATGGAAATGTTTACTATAGGGCAAATAATTCAGGAACGCAAAAATTCCTGTAATATGAAGCCACCAACATGTGCGCTCAATACCTACTAATGTATTTGAGTTTAAATGTTGCAGGGAGTTTGCCAAAAGACCTGAGATAATAAAATTTCCATGATCTGCATAATGAGGACTACCCTGCAATTGCAAAGCCCTGTCAGCCGAGTTCATTGTGAGAAATAGCCCCATTAAAATAATTTCCGTGATTAGAATTAAATTAGCGTCCGTATGTGGCCACCCATCCAAATCGCGATTAACAAATCGTTTTAATTTTAAAATATTCCTCCTGATTAAAAAAATCACGCAGGCTAATAAAACGCCAAGAGCGAGTAGTTCAAAAAAATCTATTACAAAAGTATAAAAGCCACCTAATGTATCAGCGAACATTCGGTGTGTACCAAAAATGCCATCCAATATGATTTCTAAAATTTCAATGTTGATAATCACAAAACCGGCATAAATAACAAAATGTATCACCCCTACCAATGGATACCGAAACATCTTCTTTTGACCTAACGCCAGTAAAAGAACATTCTTCCATCTTTCCTTTTTATTTTCGGAGAGATCTTCGTCGTGGCCTAACTTAATGTTGGCTGATATCTCTTTTACTTTCCTTGAAAAAAGATAAACTGAAAACGCCACAAGCAGGATAAATAATATTTGCTGTAATAAAAGCATAGTTATAAATATGATTATAAATATTGTACGCTAAGATAAACAAATATGCAGTAGCGTCAAGGCGCGTCTTGATACTGCAGACGTGCGCCATGACGCTACTAACTGCAATACGCAGCCATTCTTGCCCGGACTTTTGGACCAGGGTGTACAATGAGAAATCATTTTTTCTAACTTACTCATTGCGCTTATTTGATTCTTTCAAGACAATCGTGGTTCAGAATCTGTATTAAATAAAAATACAAATTCCGTTTATTTCTTTGTTTACTTCCCAAAGCACAAGGAAACGATCGCCAGTTGTTTACATTTCACATCCGTCTATAAAGCCAACGCTACCAGATACAGAATGCGTCCTCTGTTCATTGAATAGTGAAATAAATTGCGTGAATAGAAACAGACTGCAAGATTGCACCAGCTTCGCGAAAATCAAATATGCGGCATTAAAAATTAATTTCTATAAAAATAAATCTCATGAATAAACTAACGCTTCTTTTTTTACTGGCTCTTGCCTTTCAAAAATCGTCTGCACAATTTAATGGCATTCTTCATTATGAAAATGATTACGTTGATGCCTGGTTTGGAACAAAAGGTAAAGTGTTCACGACGATTTATGAATCTGGCTCCACTATCAGGATAGAAGCAACAGATACGTCTTTCAGTAAAAAAGATGTGACTAAACAAAACCCACTCATAATTGATATAAACAAAGGAACGGAAACACATTTGCAGGAAATGTTTCATCGGGGAATTGTTTATTCTATAAGCAATAAGGAAAAGCAGGCACAGATGATGAACGACCAAACCCATACGATTTTTAATTTTGAAAACCTCGGCCTGGAAAAAATAGACACGTTTAACTGCACGCATTTTGTAATGACTAAAAGTTATGCAAAACTCAAAACGCTTAAACCAGCCCGCTTCGATATATGGATAACCAAAGACCTTGGCAGTTGTAATGTTTGGTATGTAGGTAGATATCTTTATTATTTTGGCGGAATGGATTTGTATAAAAAACTGGCCGGGGTCGGCGCCGATGGCGTGGTAGTAAAATGGCAAGAGACAGAATCTTCAACAACAACCTGCATGCTCACAGGATATCAGCAGGAAAATCTTCCTTCTTCAGACTTTACGCCTCCTTCAAATTATACAACTATGAATGCACCCAACTTTACTTTAAATAAATAAATTATCACAAATGAAAAAAATATTCAGCATAGAATACCATATCAACATTTTTAAACAAAATATTTTTTTATGAAAACATTCATTGCATTAATCGCCTCAATAGCATTTTTGAACAATGCTGTGGCACAGTCAACAAGTGACATACTGAAGCAACAGGCAGGGCAAGGAGTAAAAGAAGGGGCGACGATTGCTACTGAAAACACTGCCAATAAAGTAACTGATAAGGTATTGAATTCAATTTTCGCCAAGAAAAAAAAGAAAGACAAAACGACCCAATCAACGGATGCATCTACCAATAATACTAACAATAATGCGACTACAAATTCTTCGACTGCAAATAGTGTTGCTGTAAATAATCCTTCAGATACCTCTTTACAAACTTATAGTAAGTATGATTTTGTTCCAGGCGACAAGATTTTGGTTTATGACGATTTTTCAAGTGATGCCATTGGTGATTTTCCGGAAAACTGGAACACAAATTCAGCTGGCGAAATAGTAACGATTTCAAGTGAAACCGGCCACTGGATTATGATTAATAAAAAGGGCATATTTAAGCCCGAGGTCATCAACATTCTGCCCGAAAATTTTACACTTGAATTTGATCTCATCTATTTCGGCGATGTTCCTCCGCTTCAAACACTTTTTATGTCGGCAGGAAATGGGAGGGACGTCAATGTGCCGCTGAATACTGACTTTAGTTATAATAAGCGGTCAGGAGTAAACCTGGGAATACAACCTATTCGCCGCGACAAAGGGGGTATTGCTACAATCTATATCTATACTGCGGGAGATAAAATGATTGACAACCAGGTTCAATTTCAAAACAATGCTGCAACCAAAATAAAAGTGTCTATCTGGCACCAAAAACAGCGTCTTAGGGTCTATCTTGACCAGAACAAAATATTGGATTTACCACGTGCATTTACTACCGGTGAAACTTATAATAATTTAATGTTTACAACCTGGAGCGAATTTTACAACCAGGATAAATATCTTATCAGCAACATCAAACTGGCCGTGGGCGCGCCCGACACCCGTACCAAATTAATCAGTGACGGAAAATTTTCTACTACTGGAATTTTGTTTGATGTGAATTCTGCCAACATCAAACCGGAATCTTACGGTTCATTAAAAGACATTGCAGACGTATTACAGGATAATGCCAATGTCCGCGTAAAAATTATTGGCCATACAGATAGCGATGGCGATGCTTCTATGAACCTGGCACTTTCAAAAAAACGGGCGGAAGCAGTAAAATCATTTTTAACATCAGGGTTTAAAATTGATGCTTCCAGGATGGAAACCGATGGCAAAGGCGCTTCTGATCCGGTTGCAGACAATAAAAAATCTGAAGGCAAAGCACAAAATCGCAGGGTGGAATTTGTAAAATTGTAAAAACAGGTTTTTGACATGTAGTAAAAATTCCTGCAAAAATAATTGATTGGAATATTCATAAATTTATGTAACAATTCAATGAATTGAAAATTGGCATACTCAATATTATTCTATATCAGATCGTTTTCGTAGGGACAATTCCGATCATGACAAACGCACAAAAAGATGAGCCTTCGGCGTCATTTCCATTCGATTATTATAACCAAAAAACAGATACGGCCCGAATGAAGTTTCTAATAAACACCATCAGCGATTCACTTAATAGCGGGCAACTTAATTTGATTTATGACATGGCGAGGGAAGGTTTGGCGCTCGCAGAAAAGAACAACGTGGATACAATGAAAGGAATTTTTTATTTTGATATGGGTAAAGCATTCGCGTATCACTTTGGCAAACCAGACAGTGCGATAATTTATTACAAAAAGGTACTACCATTTTTTCCAGACAAACTAAGTTATTACAACCTCATTTCAGTTAGGGAGATTATGGAACGTTTTGTTCAGGCTACAAAAAAAGATTCTGTATTTGCTTACCTCGATTCGTTGCATGAAAGGATAGATACGATGGCCCTCACCAATCCACGGCGATATGGCATCTCACCCATGATGGCAGGCGTGTATCAATATTATGGTATGTTCCGAACGGCTATTACCCTGTACGAAAATTCCATTGAAGGACTGCGTAAGGCAGGCCATCCGAACGACGTAGGCCTGGCGATGGCAAATCTTGCGGAACTATATGATGAATCGGAAGATGATATCAACGCAGTGAGATACGCACGCGAAGCTTTAGGATATCTGTCTGGTAATAACATGCCTTTTATGGGCACAGCATCTAACTTAGCATCATATTACACAAATTTGGATCGAATAGATTCTGCCCTCTACTTCAATAAATTATCCGATTCTGTAGCGCGTCTTACAAACAACCAGGTGCAGGAGCATGTTCAAAACCAATTTAATTATGTTGATATTTTGTGCAACGAAAAAAAATACGATGAAGCAAAAAAAGCGCTTGCACTGGTAAAACCGTGGTTGGATCAAATTGAGGATCAACCGTCAGTTGTAAGATATTTGATGTCTTTCGCCAGCATAGACACCGGTCTACACAAATGGACCAGGGCCGCGGATACCCTTGTGCATGCACTTTCGGCAGCCAAAGAAAGTGGCCGGGAGATTTACATTGTCCTGGTATTGCAGGAACTTTCGGTTGTAAATGCAAAACTTAAAAATTTCAGTGAAGCCTACAATTACCAGCAGCAATACATACAACAGAAAGATTCGCTCACCAGCACTGAAACAAAGTCCAGGCTGGCAGATTTTGAGGCTATGTACAAAACGCAGCAGAAAGAGGAACACATCACACTATTGGAAAAGGATAATGACATTAAGAATCTTCAATTAAAGAACAGCAGGCAATGGAATGTACTTTATCTTGGCGGATTTATTTTTATACTTACCGCAATCGGCTTTTCTTTTTACCAGCGAAACAGAAGACTTAAAATACATGGTCAAAAGGTAAAAGCGGAATTACAAATGCAGGTATTTCGTTCCCAAATGAATCCGCATTTTATTTTCAATAGTTTAAACGGCATTGAGTATTTTATTTTACAAAACCAAAAAAGAAATGCAAGCATTTACCTCAACAAATTTGCAACGCTAATCAGAATAATTCTTTCAAACAGCAGAAAAGACCTTGTGCCTTTTGTGGATGATATGCAAACGATACAATTGTATGTTGACCTTGAGCTGTTAAGATTCAATCACAACTTTAGTTATATTACCGATATCGACCAGGCGCTATCAGATTCTGATTATTGTGTACCTCCTCTACTAATACAACCCTTCGTTGAAAATGCGATCATTCACGGGTTTGCCTACAGCGATAGAAAAGATCTCCAATTAAAGATATCAGCAATACTCAGAGGCGAGTATATCATGTATACTATCGAAGACAACGGAGTAGGTCGTAAAAAGTCTTCAGATTATAATGCTTTGAATAAACCCAATCATACCAGTTTGGGGCTAGAAATAACGCAGCAACGGCTCATCATTTTCAATGAACAGCATCAGGCAAACAGTATGTTGAATATGGAAGACCTGTTTGATAAAAATGAGGAACCGTGTGGCACAAGGGCTATCGTAAAAATAAAAATAACTTAAAATGATGTCTAAAAACATAAGAGCAATATTGATAGATGATGAACTGACCAGCCTGAAAAACATGGAACAGAAGCTCGAAGAATTTTGCAAGTCAGTTACGGTTATTGCCGCTACTCAAAACCCGGAAGAAGCCATTTCACTCATCCGAAGTTTAAGGCCGGATGTATTGTTCCTCGATATAGAAATGCCCAGGATGAGTGGTTTCAGGATGCTCGAAGAATTGGGCGATTATGAAGCGGAGATTATTTTTACCACAGCTTACAATCATTATGCCATTGACGCAATGCATATTAGCGCTTTCGATTACCTGGTAAAACCTGTAGCAATAGAAGAACTTGAGCTTGCTGTGAACCGTCTATTGAAAAAGAAAATAATGCAAACTCAGGAAAGGCTGCATATTTTGAAAGATTCGATGAACCAGGCCAAAAGCCAGGAAAATAGAATAGCGGTTCCGCTCAACGAAGGGTTTGAATTTGTGGTTATAAAAAATATTGTTAGAATTGAGTCCAGTGGCAGTTATTCACGCCTGTTCGTTTTGAACGGCCAATCATTATTGGTAACAAAACTGTTGAAAGATTTTGAAGACTTGTTAACGCCTTATCGTTTTTTTCGGGTGCACAACAGCCACCTTATCAATTTAGATTATATTAAAAAATACCTGCGTGGAGTTGGTGGCCAGGTTTTAATGGAAAACGGCGATATTATTGATGTTGCACGTAGAAAAAAAGAAGAATTTGTCAGCATTCTAAATTTATCATAAGAAGAATTTTGACTACGTCAAATAAAATGCAATCTCTTTCCTGGTAGTTGACTTGCATGAAATTTTGGAAAGCGGTCCTCTTAATCAATAAACAAACATACCTACCGTAGGCAGGCAAATAAAAAAAAATTCGGTTTAATATTCATAAACAAAATATCCCCAAGGCTGCATTTCGTAAACATGATTTTTAAATAGCTTTTCTTTTTGGCCGGTGAAAACATTAACGGGATTACCGTACGCTTCATTTTCTTTTATAGTAAAATGCTGAGGTTGGGCGGAAAGGTTGAGCACCACAAAAATCTTATGTTTGCCCTTTTGCCGGATATAAGCAAAAATAGCTTCGTCATTGGCTGTCGCTATTTTTTTATAAGAAGCATTGGCAGCAAGTGCTTCATCTTTCAGGCGTAAGTGGAGTAATGTATCGTAAAAAGGAGCCATTGCATAATCGTCCCAATTGATTGGGTCTCTTACAAAAAATTTCAATCTCTTTTTATTGGGCGCTTCCTGGCCGCTGTAAATTAACGGTACGCTCTCATACATGGTTTGGCTGAACACAGCAAAGGCTTTATACGCATCACCATATTTTTCAAATTCAGTTCCGTTCCAACTGTTTTCATCATGATTGGTTGTGAAATACATCCGTTCCGCATTTTCAGGAAATGT
>JBDTGD010000233.1:0-1725 GCA_039937595.1 Ginsengibacter sp.
TTTATGAATAAATTCTTCCCCGGCCTGGCGGATCGACTGATAAGAAAAATGTATTTTAAAAATGGCAAGATGGTTAAATAAAAAAGGATTAAAATAGTTTGTTGGCCTTACCAAAAAATCACAATTATCTTTGAGCCGCTTTTTTTAATTTAATTCATTGAATCACCCTTGGAAAAATCACTATCAATTATAAATTTTTGAATGGCGTTAATAACACTTACATCAGATATCGGGAGGCAGGATTTCTTAACAGGAGCAGTAAAAGGACAATTATTGCAGATTAATAATCAGTTTAATATTATTGACATATCCCACGAGCTTTCTCCGTTCAACTATCCGCAGGCTGCTTATGTTTGCCGTAATGCCATTAAGAATTTTTCTGCCAAAACCTTTCATATTGTATTGGTAAACCTGTTTGATAAAAAGCCCGAACATTTATTATTAATTGAGCACAATGATCAATATATTGGCTGTGCGGATAATGGGTTAATAACAATGATTCTTCAGGAAACGCCACAAAAAATAACTGCGCTTCCGTTGAGTAAGTCTGAACAAAAAAATACATTGTATTGTGCCAAGGTTTTCGCAAAAGCCTACCAGGATATTCTTGACGGGAAATCATTTGAAGAAATTGGTGATACCGAAGTTTCAATAGAAGTAAAAAATCCACTGAGGCCATTGCTGGGCGAAAAATTTATAGAAGGCCAGATCATATTCATTGATAATTTCGAAAATGTTATTATCAATATTACCAAAGAAGAGTTCGAAGAACAACGGCGTGGAAGAAGGTTTGAAATTGTTTTTAAAAGGGATGAAATAATTGATAAAATAAGCGAGAGCTACGCCGATGTAAATGAAAGTGAAAAGCTCGCTTTATTTAATTCCGCCAATTATCTGGAAATAGCTATCAACAAGGGAAATGCTGCGGGCCTTTTTGGCCTGGAGGGCTATACTGAAAAAGCAAATATGCAAACCCAATACATGCAAAACAGGCTTCTTTATCAAACGGTAAAGATATATTTTGATTAACTTCACCGTTAACCAAAAAAGATATCATGAAAAAAGTTTTTAATTCGTTTTTATTCTGTGCAATTTTTGCCATCCCCGGTTTTTCACAGGTAAGAATGCCATCCCCTTCACCAACACAATTCCTTAAACAGGATTTCGCGCTTTCCTCTATAGAGCTCACCTACAGCAGGCCTGGTCTAAAGGGTAGAAACGTATTTGGGACGGTAGTGATGTACGATTCTCTTTGGCGTACAGGTGCTAATGCAGCCACTAAAATAAAGTTCGACGACCAGGTTGAAATATTAGGACACCAGGTAGAACCAGGCACTTATGCTATATATACCATTCCGCACAAAAACGGCGAATGGACATTTATTCTTAATAAAGGTTCCAATAATTCCGGCGTGAGTGGTTATAACAAAAGTGAGGATGTATTAAGGGAGAAAATAAAAACCGGCAAATTGGCCTCCAAAGTGGAAACATTTACCATGCAATTTACCGATGTAAAACCTGAAAGTTGCGTTCTCTCTATCATGTGGGATAACGTAGTTCTAAATGTTCCCATAAAGGAAAATATAAAAGATAAAATAAGGGCTCAACTGGAAGAGGCACTCTCATCTGATAAAAAGCCTTATTGGCAGGCCGCACAATTTTATAATGAATATGACAATAACAAACCCAAAGCGCTTGAAATGATTAACTCTGCAATCGCAGAAA
>JBDTGD010000234.1:0-7478 GCA_039937595.1 Ginsengibacter sp.
GAGTTTTTCATTAAAATTTGAATCTTTGGCATTACCCTTTTTTATTAAATATATCTATAATTCCGGAACCGATGAAGTAATACGGCGTGGTAAAAAAATCTATTCTCAACGATTTGTAGAACTGGTAGAGCATGATGAACTTATGCGTTCCATTGTCTTCAGAGTAAGAGATGATAGCTATACTACGTTCTACAGAGTCCAGGTGCAGAAATATGATGATCCCAAGACTTTTTCTGTTCGCTGCTCTTGCCCCTACAACATTAGTGATATATGCCGCCATGAAGCCGCCGCTTTGATGCAACTACAGGATTTGGTGGACAAAAATCTATTGGATTCTTCGAAAGGAGCTCCTGTGTATCATCAAAAACACACCGTAGCAAAAATAAAATATATTGACCTGAAGATGATCAGAATGCTGGCGGGAATGGAAAACTATGTAGCTGCAGAAGAAATTTTGAGAAAAGTAAAATGCAACATTTTAGAGGCTGCCGATGAAAAAGTAGAAGCAGCGTTGGATTTGGATGGAGATTCCTTTCACATTATTTTACAAAAAAACGAAGAAAGAAATTTTGATACTTCATGCACCTGTGAAGAGGGGGCTCACGCTTTGTGTATGCACAAAACGGCTTTGTTCCTTCAGTTGCTCAATCACTGGGGGCCTAATTATTTTGACAGTATTCGAAACTGGGATAAAGAAAAAAATAAATTGTTGGAAGGGTATGGCTACAGCCTCAGTGATGATCTTTCCGGTAAATTTGAGTTCATTTATAAAGAGGGAAAGCCCTTTTTAAAAGTAATGGACAGTTCAATAAAAAGGTTGTCTTTACCCACAAACAGCCGCCCTCAGATGAATCCCGAAACGGAAACGGAAACTGCTATAATAGATACGGCAAATATAGCGCCTTTAAAAAGCAAGCAAGTTACCCTGGTTTTTAATGCAAATGAAAAAGCATTCCCGTTTGTTTCCGTAGATGTGGTACAAGGCGAATACGACGAAGAAGATCAAAAATTTATCGGCAGGCTCGAGAAATTGGATTTGGGAAAATACATCAATACAGAAGCACTTAGCGAAAATGATAAACAATTAATTCAATACGCGAGAAAGCTGCAACAATCTGAGATCAATAAATACCTAAACCGCAACTCTCCATTCAGTGGTTTTTGGGAGAATATTATACGCGATGAGAATGAGGAATACCCTGAAGAAACTAAAATGCTGATAGCGGAATTTATTCATCCTAAACTGAAAAGGATATTACACAATAATGAAGATAAGCCGGTTTTTTATTTACCGAAAGGAAAAAATTTCATCTCTCAAAACCTTGAAACAGCTTATTTTTCTTCTGAAAAGCCTATAATTGAATTTTTCGTTGCGCCTGACGGTGATGAAGAAATAATGGAAAGCCAGGTAATTATCGATCAGGAAAGAGTAAAACTATCTGAAAATCAATTGGACATCGACTTCTTGTTTATGCATGATAAGACCTTTTACTTGTGGGAAAAACCTGAACATGTATTAGTCTCCGAAAAATTCAGAAAAACACTTCGCATTCCGGAAAACCAATGGCCTTCTCTTTTGAAGGAAATGGTACTTCCACTTTCCAAAGATTATAGGGTGACATTCGCTCCGGCTCTAATAAAAGAAACTAAAGAGGGCCAGCCTGATATCAGTATAATGCTTATTGAAAAGGGAGATTATTTATTGTTCCAACCGATATTTACTTATAAAGGTTTTAGTGTAAAATCAGGAGATAAAGATACCATTATAGTGCCGGATAATAATAAAGTGCTGATGGTAAAGCGCAATAAAGAAGTAGAGGAAGCATTTATTTCAAAGTTGCAAAGCCTTCATTCTCAATTTGTTCATCAGCCCCAAAATGTAAGTCTTGTATTAAAGGGCGCCGATGTGTTAAAAAATAACTGGTTCTTCTTGTTTGTAGATGCAATGAAGGAAATGAAAGTGCCCGTTTTTGGCTTTGAAGCATTAAAAAATTTCCGATTCAATACCGCAAAGCCTTCTACTCACATCCATCTCAGCAGCGGGATGGATTGGTTTGATGCCAGGATAGAACTTGCATTTGGTGAACAACATATCGGTATTGCAGAAATTCAAAAAGCCCTGGCTAATAAACAATCGTTCGTTCAGTTAGACGACGGTACGCTGGGTATTTTACCGGATGAATGGATAAAGAAATATGGTTTGCTTTTTAAAGTGGGCGAGGGGAAAAACAATCAATTAAGGCTTTCAAGATTCCATTTAAGCGTCATAGATGATTTGTATGAACATCGCGATGAAACCGAGCTTTCTTTCGAGCTGGACGAAAAATATGAACGCCTTCGTGATTTTAGCAGTATTCCTGAAGTGCCACTGCCCGCCGAATTGCAAAACCGCTTGCGTCCATACCAGGTTTCGGGGTTTCATTGGCTCAATTATCTTAATGAAGTGGGGTGGGGCGGCATTCTTGCAGATGATATGGGATTGGGAAAAACAGTTCAGGCGCTAAGTATGTTACGTCATTTTTTTGAACAAAATGGTGCCCTTAAAGCACTTGTGGTCTGCCCTACTACATTGATCTACAATTGGGAAAATGAGATAAAGAAATTTACACCTTCCCTTACCCGGCGCATTCATCACGGCAATACCCGTTCTAAAAGAAGGGAAGAGTTTGGCGATGAGAATATTATCATTACTACTTATGGCACTTTAAGAAGTGACATACAAATGCTGATGAAAATCCCATTTGATTATGTAATATTGGATGAATCGCAAGCCATTAAAAATCCTTCTTCGAAAGTTACTAAAGCAGCATGCCTGCTTAAAACACGAAATCGTATTTGTATGAGTGGTACGCCACTTCAGAATAACACATTTGATATCTATGCCCAGATGAATTTCTTAAACCAGGGTTTGCTGGGCAGTGTTGAGTTTTTCAGAAATGAATTTTCCACACCTATTGATAAATTTGGAGAGCAGGAGCAAAAGGATCATTTAAAAAAATTGCTTTATCCCTTTATCTTAAGAAGAACCAAAGAACAGGTGGCTAAAGATTTACCGGAAAAAACAGAAACCATTCTTTTCTGCGAAATGGAAGACAAACAAAGAAACGTGTATGAAGCCTACCGAAATTCTTATCGAAATAAAATTTTGGGAGTAATTGATGAACAGGGAGTTGGCAAGTCGCAACTCACCATTCTTCAGGGGTTAATGAAACTAAGGCAAATTTGCGATAGCCCCGCAATATTAAATGAAGACGAAAAATATCCTAATGATTCTATAAAGCTGGAAGAATTAACCCGGGAAATAACTGAAAACATTGGCGAGCATAAGGCGTTGATATTTTCACAGTTTCTCGGAATGCTTTCATTAATAAAACAAAAATTAAGAGAAAATAATATTGAATTTGAATATTTTGACGGTAGTACTTCTCCAGCAGACAGGGAAAAAGCAATTCAGAATTTTCAAACCAATGAAAACTGCAGAGTTTTTCTTATTTCATTAAAGGCCGGGGGAGTCGGATTGAATTTGACCGCAGCTGACTATGTGTATATAGTCGATCCTTGGTGGAACCCTGCTGTGGAACAACAAGCTATTGATCGTACACACCGTATTGGTCAGACAAAAAATATTTTTGCTTACAGAATGATTTGCAAGGACACGATAGAAGATAAAATATTGCAATTACAGGAACGGAAGCGCGCCCTTGCAAAAGAACTAATTTCTGACGACCAGACCTTTGTAAAAAGCCTGAGTAAAGAAGATGTAGAATATCTATTCAGTTAGCCGATTTTATGATGAGATAAAATCTTTCAATCTTTGAAATTCCCTGTTGTGGCCAGATTCAAAAAGGGCAATAAAGTTTTTGGCCAGGTGGCTGAAGAACAGTGAAAATGCTGTTCTGCTTTCGTGATGTTGATTTTTCATAGTAACGGATTTAAAATAAAGAAATATTTTTCTACTTTATCGCTTCTTTGAATTTCATAGGTCCATAAAGCGAATCTTTTTAATTACTGTTTTTACCACTGTTTATTGTGATGGCGATATCTTTTTTTGCTTTTGAAGTCATATTTTATATTGTAATAGTCGGGATGCTGCGTAAGTTTAGATACAAACGTTTTCAGTACGTTTCCTAAGAAATAGATAGGGGTAAAATGATTTTTTTGATTCATAGTTATGGCATTGGAAAAAGATAACGACGAGGAATTACGAATTATTGTATTATATAAGCAATTTTTTTTAAAATATTTTTAGTCGGACTCTTTTGCTTGCAGTAAAGCAACAAAAAGCCGGAATTTCAATTTGAATTCCGGCTTTTGTTGAACAGTTTTCAACTTAGCTATATTATATATATCAACTTTTTCTATTTTCGATTGAGAATAATTGATACTGGCCCAAGCTGGTGCCATAAGTAAACGGACAAATTTTGCTTATTTCTATTTACCGAAACAGTTTTTGTTAATATCGAAATTTTTAAAATAAAAAAACCGCCGTTTCGGGCGGTCTTAAAAAAGAATTTTGAATTCTATTTCGCATTCTCAAAATGCTCAGAAGCTTTTTTCCAGTTTACTACATCCCAGAAAGCATTTAAGTAGTCTGCTCTTTTATTTTGATATTTTAAATAATAAGCGTGTTCCCACACATCACAACCTAATACGGGAGTGCATTTGCATTCTGCCACATCCATCAGTGGATTGTCCTGGTTGGGTGTAGAGCAAATGACTAACTTTCCATTTGATGCGCCGAGCCAAGCCCAACCACTACCGAATCTTCCGGCACCCGCAGCATTAAACTTTTCTTTCATTGCATCCAAAGAACCAAAGGCATCATCAATAGCTGCGGCTAATTTTCCTTCGGGCTTTCCGCCACCATTTGGGGATAATATTTCCCAAAAGAAGCTGTGATTCCAGTGTCCACCACCATTATTTCGAACGGCCGGACTAATTTTTCCTGCATCTTTTAACAGGTCTTCAAGAGATTTATTTGCATTTTCTGTGCCTTCAATAGCTTTATTCAGATTATTCACATAGGCCCCGTGGTGCTTATCGTGATGTATCTGCATCGTTAATTTGTCAATGTGTGGCTCAAGCGCGTCATAGTCGTAAGGTAGAGCCGGTAATGTAAATGCCATAGTATTTATTTATTTTAAAAGTGAAAAATCAATTTAAGGGTTACAAATTTACTTAATATATAGTAAAGATGTTGCACCGTGTTTTTTTAGAAAGGAAATTATCGCTTTGCGAAACAATTCTTACACGATAATTTACTCAAAAAATAAGCCAGTCATAATTTTTAACCGAAAATGTATCATCGTCTTTTTCTCTTAAAAAAATCTTTCATCAGCATTACGCATTCGTTTGCCAAAACGTCTTTTACAATTTCTGTTTTTGGATGGAGGGGATTTATACTCTTTTCGCCAGAAGTAAGCAAGGAAAGACCACCATGTTTTGGATCCGGGGAACCATAAACCAATTTTCCTATCTTGCTCCAATATAACGCGCCGCAACACATGGTGCAGGGCTCAATGGTTACATAGATAGTAGCATCAGGTAAATATTTGGCCCCTAAAAAACTAAAGGCTGAGGTAAGGGCAATAATTTCCGAGTGGGCAGTAGCATCTTTTAAAGTTTCTACCTGGTTAAACCCTCGTGCAATGATTCTTTCCTGCATAACGATTACCGCTCCTATAGGCACTTCGTCCGCCTCTAAAGCTTTGTAAGCCTCTTTGAGTGCTTGCTGCATAAAATGTTCGTGGGTTGGAACCATCAATCCTGTTTTAGTGTAAATATCTTTAATCTAAATCACAAAGTTAGTTTTGAATTACTGAAAGTGATAAAAGCCAAGCTCTTTATTAAATAAGAAAAATGCTAAATTTGGATAAATAAAAAATTATGGCAACAACGCAAATCAGAGAAGAGTTACATGAGTATATAGATACCGTGGATGAAAGGAAACTGGAAGCGATATATCTTATTCTTAGAGATAATTTCAATTCGAAATATTCATATAGTCCGGATGAACTTTCCGAAATATACAGTCGGCGCAACCGATTTATAAACGGTGATGAAGAATCTTTTACAACTGAAGAACTAATCAAGTTTGTTCATCAAAATAAATTGTAACGGCTTATAAGCTTGTTACGCTCAAAGTAGCCGCGGAGGATTTCTGAGGCTTATCATTATTATGAAAATGCTAAAATTGGACTGGGTGATCGTTTTATTTCAGAATTATTAAAGCGCTTTTCGGAAATTAGTGCCCATCCTCAATATTACGGTTATATTGATTCTCAAAATATTGTCCGCGATGTGAAGTTGCGGAACTTTCCATATTTAGTAGTTTATGAAATAAGAGACGAGTTTGTTGTAATAATTAGTGTACACAATACTTACCGCCATCCCGACAAACGTTTCAAGAAATAATAGAATGAATTTAATCCGAAAAATAGTTAAATCCGCTTATCCGCTTCAAATGAAGATATCCAAAATAACCGGTATGGGTATACGCATTATAGAAAATAAAGAAAATGTAATCGCTCCCGAAAGTTTCTATACTTTGAATGCGGTATTAAATAATAACGAAAAGCTTTCTTTTGAAAAATACAGGAATAAGAAGGTTCTAATTGTAAACCTGGCGAGCCAATGTGGCTTTACGCCTCAATATGAAGAACTTGAAAAGCTTCACAAACAGAATAAAAATCTTGAAATTTTAGGATTTCCATCTAATAATTTTGGTTCACAGGAACCGGGAACTGATGAAGAGATTAGCCAATTTTGCAAAATTAATTTTGGTGTTACATTTCCGGTTTTTAAGAAAGATGATGTGAAAGGAAATACAAAGCAACCGGTGTATGAATGGCTTACTGAAAAAAGTAAAAATGGCTGGAATGAACTGGAACCTCAATGGAATTTTTATAAATATCTTATAGATGAAAAGGGAAATTTATCAAAAGTTCTTTCTTCTTCTGTGTCTCCGTTAGATCTAAATCTATAAGGTTTCTAGGGAAGCGTTTTTGGCGAATGGAAACCCTTATAGGTTTACCAGTACTTATCCTGCCAGTCGTCCAATCAATCCGGTCAGACGGGGACCGTCAGACAGGGCATTTCTCATGATAATTAATCAGCTCGATCGGAGTTTTCTCAAACTCATAACCCGAATACTGATCTATAATATCATCCAATACTTCTATAATTTCATCCGGTTCTTTTAAGGTTACCAGTTTTGTGCGAAATTCTCTTATATTGGGCATTCCTTTCAGATAATTGGTGTAATGCCTGCGCATTTCATTGATGCCGACGATAGGCCCTTTCCATTCTACTGATTTTATCAGATGCTTTTTACATACAGCTACTCTTTCTACAACCGTAGGAGAAGGAAGGATTTCGCCAGTCTTTATATAATGGGTAATCTCATTAAAAATCCACGGATAGCCGATAGCAGCACGCCCGATCATAATTCCATCTACGCCATATTTATTTTTATATTC
>JBDTGD010000235.1:0-4142 GCA_039937595.1 Ginsengibacter sp.
CCTATAGTAGAAAAACGTAAAAATTGTTCGTTTACTGTCGAACAAAAACACTGGCAGGAAATAAGACGAGGCCGCTATGTGGAATTTAATTTGATCCATGATCGGGGCACTTTATTTGGATTGAAAACAAATGGCCGCACAGAAAGTATTTTAATGAGCCTGCCACCAACGGTAAGATTTGAATATGACTATCGCCCAAAGCCGGGAAGCGAAGAAGATAAAATGTTGCAGGCATGTTTGAATCCAAAAGATTGGGTAGATGTCTGATGTATGATGTCTGATTTTAAGATGTCTGATTTATCGTGGTATAAGATTTATTTTAGCAGTTGAAAAAATACCATGAATAGAAAAGAACTACAACAAAGAACAAAAAGATTTCATGTGGATGTAATAAAACTTTGCAGTGATTTCCCAAGAAATGCTGCAGGTTTTGAAACCGCAAAGCAATTGATCAGGTCAGCGGGTTCCGTGGGAGCAAATTATCGCGCTACTGCGAGAGCAAAATCGAATGCGGACTTTATTTATAAAATTGAAATTGTTTTGGAGGAAGCAGACGAAAGTCATTACTGGCTGGAAGTGGTAAAAGATGCGGAAATAAAGGTAGGAGTTGAAGTTGATAGATTAATTAATGAGGCAAATCAACTTACGGCAATTTTTTCAGCAACAGATAAAACGGCAAAGGCAAATAAAAATAAAAAGAACGTCTGATGTATGACTTTTAGATATATGATTTAATTAGCTCCGATATCAGACATCATCACATCAGACATCATATATTAAACATCATACATCATTACATCCTAAATCATACATTTTATGTATTTACAAAAAAGATCAAGAATCTTAAGAAACAATCCTGCGATCAGAAGCATGGTAGCAGAAACGATTCTCACACCCAGCGATTTTATTGCTCCCTTATTTATTGACGAAGGTGAAAATGTAGTTTTTGAAATTCCTTCAATGCCGTGCTATTACAGGCGTTCAATAGATGGCACACTTAAAGAAATCAAAGAATTATGGGCCCTGGGAATCAAGAGTGTTTTACTATTTATAAAAGCGCCTGATGAATTAAAAGATAATACCGGGAAAGAATCATGGAATCCAGATGGTTTGATGCAACGCAGTATTAAAGCAATTAAAAATGCTATTCCAGAAATAGTGGTCATGACTGATGTTGCATTAGATCCCTATTCATCCTATGGACATGATGGTATTGTAAAAGATGGCGAAATCGTAAATGATGAAACGGTAGAAGCTTTGGTAAAAATGAGTCTGAGCCATGCAGTTGCCGGAGCGGATTTTGTTGCGCCAAGTGATATGATGGACGGCAGCATCGGCGCCATTCGCGAAGCGCTGGAGCAAAATAATTTCACCAAAACAGGTATCATGGCTTACAGCGCCAAATACGCTTCCTGTTTTTATGGCCCATTCCGTGATGCATTGGATTCGGCACCGGGATTTGGAGATAAAAAAACATACCAGATGAATTATGCAAATCGAATCGAAGCGGTAAAAGAAGCGCTGGCAGATGAAGAGGAGGGCGCGGATATTGTAATGGTAAAACCAGCAATGGCGTATCTCGATATAATAAGAGAAGTAAAAAATAGTGTACATATTCCCGTTAGCGCCTATCATGTGAGTGGAGAATACGCTTTAATAAAAGCCACTGCGAAAATGGGTTGGATTGATGAAAATAAAGCAATTTTAGAAAGCCTTACATCTATCAAGAGAGCGGGTGCTGACTTGATCGCAACTTATTTTGCAAAAGATGCTTGTAAATTGTTGACGTGAATAGTGAATGGTGAATGAGTGAATCGTGAATAATAGCTTAAATTCGATAAAGAGAAAAAGATTTACGATTCTTCGTTGCTCTTTCACTAAATTGTCTGTTCGCCAAAAATCATTTACTATGTTTCTTAAATTAAATCACCAAAGCCTTGATGTTTATACTTTTTCTAAAAAATTTGTCTTAGAATCTTATAAACTGACAAAAGATCTTCGGCCCGAAGAAAAGTTTGGTATGATTAGTCAGATAAGAAGAGCAGCGTTGTCTGTTCACCTCAATATTGCAGAAGGATCTTCAAGAAAATCAGATGTTGAAAGAAAAAGATAGTATGAAATTTCAAGAGGCTCAATTGTAGAAATCGATGCTGCTTTAGATATTGCCAACGATTCAAAATATTTAGATAATATGGAATTAACTCAACTTGAGGAAAGTATGATTCGAACATTTAAATTGTTAAGCAAATTAATTTCTCAAACAATTCCTCATTGACCATTGACAATTCACCATTCACGACTATGAATATAAACAACAGCAAAACTCTTTTCTCCCGCGCCCAACAATCAATTCCCGGCGGTGTAAACTCTCCCGTTCGAGCATTTAAAAATGTCGGTGGCACTCCCCTGTTTATCAAGTCTGCACAAGGCGCTTACCTTTTTGATGAGGATGGAAATAAATATATCGACTACATCAATTCCTGGGGACCAATGATACTTGGTCATGCTTATGAACCTGTTGTAAAAGCAATACAGGAAAAAGCAAAAGACTCAACTTCTTTTGGCGCTCCTACTGAATTGGAAACTGAAATGGCAGAACTTATAAAAAGCATGGTAAAAAATGTAGATCTTATTCGCATGGTAAGCAGTGGCACAGAAGCATGTATGAGCGCTGTGCGTTTAGCAAGAGGATATACCAGCAGAAATAAGATTATCAAATTTGATGGTTGTTATCATGGCCATGCAGATTGTTTCCTGGTAAATGCCGGAAGCGGAGTCGCTACTTTAAATATTCAAACAGTACCGGGAGTTACGCCAGGTGTGGCTCAGGATACGCTTACCGCTCCGTATAATGATCTTGATGCCGTAAAAAATTTAGTGGCACAAAATAAAGATGAAATCGCGGCGATTATTATCGAACCTGTTGTTGGAAATATGGGCTGTGTTCTGCCGCAGCAAGGATTTTTAGAAGGCTTACGAAAAATATGTGACGAAGAAAGTATTGTTTTCATTTTTGATGAAGTGATGACAGGATTTCGTCTTGCGCCCGGTGGTGCACAGGAAAAACTTAATATTGATGCAGACCTGGTAACTTATGGAAAAGTAATTGGTGGAGGTTTACCGGTAGGCGCTTTCGGTGGCAAAAAGGAAATTATGGAATACATCGCTCCATTAGGAAATGTATACCAGGCAGGCACTCTAAGCGGCAACCCTATTGCGATGATAGCAGGATACACCTTGCTAAAAGCATTAAAAAGCAATCCGTCAATTTATACAGAGCTTGATGAAAAAACAGCACGGCTTGAGAAAAGCCTGAATGATATTTTGGCTGCAAAAAATATTCCTCACCTCATTAATAGGATGGGTAGTATGATGAGCATTTTTTTTACTAATGATGAAGTGATTGATTTTAAATCCGCATCAAAAACTGATACCAACCTTTTTAAAAGATTTTTTCATCACATGCTGGATCACGGAATTTATTTGCCGCCATCGGCCTATGAAAGCTGGTTTATAAGTAATGCATTAACTCCAAAAGATATACAGCAAACATTGGAGGCTGTTAAAAATTTTAGTGTTTAAAATTTTTGACACACAGTCAAACAACAAATAATCAGAATTTTTATTTTACCATCATGGATTCCACCAATAAGTGAACTTCAATAATATCGCCCTGTTTCTTACAGCAAATGGTGCTATTATGTAATTATCAGTATAAACAATAAACAAATCAGATGCAGGCTTGTAGCGCCATTGGAAACGCGCATTCACATTTGTATTATTTAATTGTTGATTGTATTGAACATAAGTTGTGAAAAATAATTTAGTAGTTAAAGTAAGATCCACTTTTGGACCAACAAGCCAAAACCCGGTATTTCCCCATGGAGCCGGTATTTGTAATTGATTGTAAGATGCACTTAAACTTAAGTTAAGTATTGGCTGAAAGCGGTAACCAATTTCGCTGCTGACCGAATATTTTTTTCCATTAGCATAATAACCACCAGAACGAATGGAAAAACTATAATTAAAAAGACTTTGAGGCTTTGAAACGAAATCAGCACCTGTAGTTAACCACGAATATTTTGAATGGTATAATAAAGAATCTTTCCCGCTGTTTGTTGGGTCAAAGGGGAAAAGCACCT
>JBDTGD010000236.1:0-6641 GCA_039937595.1 Ginsengibacter sp.
TAGATTCATCATCCTTATAGCCTAATTCACCCGCCCCGTAAGTCGCAGCTGAGGAAGCGTACACGAGAGGAACCTTATTTTCACAACAATAGTCCCAAACTTTTTTAGAATATTCCACATTCAGGCGCTTGTGTACAGAATAGTCAAACTCTGTGGTATCAGTTCGTGCGCCGATGTGAAAAATAAAATCTATGTTGGGATTTTGTGCCTGTAGCCAATCAAAAAATTTCTCTCTTTCTATTTTCTTTGAAAAAATCTTTTTTTCAAGATTGGCTTCTTTTTCAGGATGAGAAAAATCATCTACCAGGATTAAATTTTCATATCCTTCATTATTTAAAAAACCAACAAGGCAGCTACCAATAAACCCTGCAGCGCCCGTTACTACAATATTTGATAATTTGTCCATAATATTTTCAAATAAAATCGTTGAATTGATTTTTTCTAAGTTACAATTTTTCCGATTCGTGAGAATCCATGCCTGACTGCGCCATGCATACAGGAGTGTAATTCGTGGCTTAATCTGTTTTCAAAAAATTTCCTATCGCATTATCATATTTATCTTTCCAATCGGAGATATTTCCCCAATGCTCACTATCGATAATTATCTCGCCTGAGGTAACAGTTCCTAACTTTTCAAAAGGAATTTTTAATGCTTTTTCAAATTCATTTATTTTATCAGCCTTTATAGTTACCACTATCCTGCCCTGCGCTTCGCCAAACCAATAAGCATCTTTACGAATCTCACGTATTTGTTGGTTTACTGCAAATCCTAAATTGCTCTTAAATGCGCTTTCAGCAAGCGTTATAAAAAGACCTCCCTCGGAAATATCATGAGCAGAAAGAATCACTTTATTTTTAATTAATGAACTAACAGTTTCGTGTAAACGAAATTCTTCTTCAAGGTTAAAATAAGGCGCCGGCGAATATTCTATCCCACAAACTTTATGCATGTATTCGGAGCAATTAAAATCTTCAATATTTTTTCCTAATAAATAAATCACGTCGCCTTCATTTTTAAAATCCAACGTCATTTTATTTTCAAAATCTTCCAAAAGCCCCACCATTCCTATAACCGGCGTAGGATAAACCGGGCCGGATGGCGACTGATTATAAAAACTAACATTACCACCGGTAACAGGAGTATCGAATTTCAAACACGCTTCCGACATTCCTTTGACACTTTGTACAAACTGGTAATACACTTCAGGATCATAAGGATTTCCAAAATTCAAACAATTCGTAACACCCAATGGAATCCCGCCGCTGCAAACAATGTTTCTTGCAGCTTCACTCACGGCGATCATACAACCGACAAAAGGATCTGCAAAAACATAAAGGCTGTTACAATCTGTTGTTAAGGCAAGTGCTTTTTTTGTTCCTCTAACAGCAACCACAGAAGCATCAGAAGGTGCATTGGTATTGAGATTGGCGGTACCTACCATACTATCATATTGCTCGTAAATCCATTTTTTGGAAGCAATAGAAGGAAGTGTAATTAATTTTTCAGCGACGCTTCTTAAATCTTTTGGAACAGGAATGTTCGCAGGATCAAAAGCTTTTATTTTCTCAAAATATTTCGGTTCTCTATATTCTCTTTCATAAACCGGAGCACCTCCGCCAAGCACTAAGCTTTCCGCAGGTAATTCCGCTTCCAGCGTATCGTTCATATAAAAACGAAGCATTTCTCCGGTTGTCACCTCGCCTATCTGTTCGCAGGGTAAGTCCCATTTTTCAAAGATATCTATTACATCTTTTTCTCTTCCTTTCTGTACCGTTAAAAGCATTCTTTCCTGGCTTTCACTTAAAAGTAATTCCCACGCTTTCATCCCTTGTTGCCGGGTAGGGACTTTCTCTAAATGAATATTCATTCCAACGCCGCCCTTGGCGCTTGTTTCAGCAGTGGAACAAATGATCCCGGCAGCGCCCATGTCCTGCATTCCAACCACGGCGCCTGTTTGAATCACTTCAAGACAGGCTTCCAATAATTTTTTTTCCTGGAAAGGATCACCCACTTGTACAGCAGGTAAATCTTCCGCGCTGTTTTCTGTTATATCCGCGGAAGCAAAAGCTGCACCGCCCATTCCATCTTTTCCTGTTGCACTTCCGGCAATAAAAACTGGATTGCCTTCACCAACAGCAGTCGCACTAACCGTCTCGCCTAAACGTACTACGCCCGCGCTCATTGCATTCACCAAAGGATTGGTATGGTAACATTCTTCGAAATAAATTTCTCCCCCAACAGTGGGAACACCAAAACAATTTCCATAATGGCCGATTCCACTTACAACGCCACTTAACAGGTGTTGTGTTTTTTCATGCTCTATATTTCCAAAACGTAATGAATTTAAAGTGGCGATTGGCCTCGCGCCCATTGTGAAAATATCGCGGTGAATTCCTCCAACGCCTGTTGCCGCACCCTGGAAAGGTTCAATGGCCGAAGGATGATTGTGACTTTCGATTTTAAAAACTACGCCAAGTCCATCGCCGATATCCATAAGGCCTGCATTTTCTTCACCTGCCTTCACTAAAAGCTTAGAGCCCTCTCTAGGCAAAGTCTTCAACCATTTTATAGAATTTTTATAACTGCAATGCTCGCTCCACATCACCGAATAGGCGCTCAGTTCCGTAAAATTGGGCGTGCGCCCGAGAATATCAACAATCTTTTCAAATTCGTCTTTTTTGAGTCCTAGTTTTTCTGCCGTTTGAAATGTTATCTCCATAATTGTATTAAAAATAGCAAACTTACAATCTCTTACACTTTTATCAGAATATCAAATGTGAATATTTTAACTAACTTCCCACATTCAAAAAAAATTTATTTGATCTACGTCTTATTTATTCTTTATTGCGCACTCTTCTGCTGGCTAATACCGAGGATTTCGTTTTTCAAAAAATCAGGATTGCCTGCAAGACTGCTTCTAACACTTTTCGTTTTAAGAATACTGGTACTTATCATAAGTTCCTATTTGAACCGTTATTATTTCCCCGTTTCTGATTCTGTTGTGCTTAATAAATTTGGTATCGAAGAATACCATTTACTTTTTCAAAATCCCCATGAATATTTTCTAAATATTTTTCAGAGCAATTCTCCGGAAGCCTATTCAAGGCTTTTAGACGATTCCCATTCTTACTGGAATAACCTGCGCACCAATTTGTTGATTAAAATGATGTCGATCTTCGATTTGCTCAGTTTTGGAGACTTTTTGATCAACACTCTTTTCTATAATTTTTTAGTTTTTTTTGGTTTTATTGCCCTTTTCAGAGTTTTTATAAAAATTTTCCCAAAGTGTTATTATTTGCTTCTTACGTGTATTTTCATTTTCCCTTCTGCGCTTTTCTTCACATCAATGATCAATAGGGACGGCCTGATTTTACTATCACTTTCCATGATAATCTACCATATATTTTTTATTATAAGTGACCGGTTTTCTCTAAAGAGAACAGCCATCATCGTCTTTTTTCTTCTTGTAATTTTTCTTTTGCGGAACTTCGTTTTTATAACATTGATACCGGCACTAATAGCGTGGCTGATTGCGAATAAATTTCCAAAATATGCCTTTCTTTCTTTTGTAGTTGTTTATGCTTTTACTACTGTTTTATTTTTTTCTTCAAGCTATATTTCACCGCGCGCCAATCTCCCGCAATATGTTTCATCCCGACAAAAAAGCTTTATACATATAGGCGAAGAAGGGAATTCCACCATCAGCATCAAACCGCTATACCCAAATCTTAAAAGTTTTATAAGCAACGCACCACAAGCATTTAACCATGCTCTAATGCGCCCATATCTCTCTGAAGCAACAAGAATAGAATATGTTCCATTTGCTTTGGAAGTATTTATTATCGAATTAATATTCGTTGTTTTTTTATTTTATCATAAAAAAAACATTCTCGTTAACCCTCTCATTTATTTTTTCGTTTTTCTTAGCTTCACGATGCTCTTAATTACAGGTTATACGGTGCCCATTATCGGTGCGATCGTTAGATATAGAAGCATCTATTTCATTTTCCTGACAATTCCAATCCTTTGTTACACTGATTGGCAAAAGGTGAAAAACACTATTTTCTCAAAAAGGAACACTGCTATATAATAAACCGCTTCTTTGAAAGTGTTCTTTCATTTTTAGAATATAGTATTGATTAGACCCATAAAATCTAGTAATCAATTCCCCGGAAATAATAAATAGAAATTTTATCTATTTGTTAGTTTACTATTTTCTTATCCAAACTGTTTTCAAGATTTATAAAACATAAATCATTGGCGTATAATAATTTAGAAAATAACACTATAATAAAATAATAAATTAGTTTTAATTATATACAATATCTAACCTTAAAAAATTATAAAAAAATAGAAAAAAGTGAGAAAAAGTATAAAAATCTGAAAAAAATATTGTTGTTTTGCACCTTAAAATTTTTAAAATGCAATCATTACGACTAAATGCTCTTCACGAGCTTTTCTCAAATGGCAGGAGCAAGGAAGTTCCGCCATCCAAAAAAATCACAAGTTTTTTTGGTGAGAATGTTTTTGATCTGAAAAAGGCGCGCGAATATTTAAGCGATGAGGCATATAAAAGCCTTCTTTCTTCCGTAAAGAATCAAACAAAGATAGATCGCAGAATGGGAGATCAAATTTCTTCCGCCTTAAAAAGCTGGGCAGAATCAAAAGGCGTAACTCACTATACTCACTGGTTTCAGCCTCTTACAGGTGCTACTGCCGAAAAACACGATTCATTTTTTACTTTAAAAAGTGATGGTACTGCAATCGAAGAATTTGACGGAGCGGCTTTAATACAGCAAGAACCTGATGCGTCTTCCTTCCCAAGCGGTGGTATCAGGGCTACTTTTGAAGCGCGTGGCTATACTGCATGGGATCCTTCTTCTCCTCCATTTATCATCGAAATGGGAAATGGAAAAACACTTTGCATACCCACCATATTCGTATCTTATACCGGAGAGTCTTTAGATGCCAAAACGCCTTTATTGAAATCGACCGTGGCGCTGGAGAAAGCCGCTGTGGACGTTTGCCAGTATTTTGACAAAAATATTACCGGCGTAAAAGCAACACTGGGATGGGAACAGGAATATTTTGTGGTGGATGCAGAATTAGCCAATAGCCGTCCTGATATTATGATGACAGGACGTACGGTTTTCGGCCATGCTCCTGCGAAAGGACAGCAATTGGAAGATCACTATTTTGGTGCTATACCTGAAAGGGTGTATTCCTTTATGCGCGATTTTGAAAATGAATGTTACGTATTAGGTATTCCTTTAAAAACAAGGCATAATGAAGTAGCGCCATCCCAATTTGAGTGCGCTCCTATTTTTGAAGAAGTAAATCTTGCTGTGGATCATAATACCTTAATGATGGATGTGATGACAAGAGTTGCTAAAAGGCACAATCTTACAGTATTACTTCACGAAAAACCTTTTGCAAAAATAAATGGTAGCGGTAAACATAATAATTGGAGTATGGCTACCAATACTGGCATTAATTTACTTGGTCCGGGAAAAACACCGAAGACCAATTTAATGTTTCTTGCCTTCTTTGTGAATACTATCAAGGCAGTACATGACCACGCAGCCTTACTTAGAGCTTCCATTGCAAGTGCAGGTAATGATCACAGGCTCGGAGCCAATGAAGCGCCACCGGCTATCATTTCAATTTTTATCGGAAAATATTTAACCAATGTTTTGAATGAGGTAGAAAAGCGTGTTGGAAATAAATTTGATGAGCAGGATGAGGCCATGTTAAAACTGGATATTCATAAAAGTATTCCTGAGCTAATGCTTGACAACACCGATAGAAATCGTACTTCTCCATTTGCTTTCACAGGAAATAAGTTTGAATTCAGAGCTGTTGGTTCCTCAGAAAATTGTGCAGGCCCTATGACGGTTTTAAATACCATTATGGCTGAAACCCTTACTCAATTCAAAGCTGACGTTGATGTACTAATTGAAAAGGGAGAAAAAAAGGAAATTGCTTTAATGCAAACGATTCAGAAATATATTGTCGAAAGTAAAAAGATACTTTTTGAAGGAGATGGATATAGCGCTGCGTGGGAAAAAGAAGCCGAAAAAAGAGGCTTGCCTAATGTGAAAACTACTCCTTTAGCGCTGGATGCTTTTGTTACAAAAGATTCAGAGCATGTTTTTGAAAAGCATCTTATTTATTCTAAAAAAGAGCTGGAAGCACGTCATGAAATTCTACTGGAAAATTATACAAAAAAGATTCAGATAGAAGCAAGGACTATTGGGGATATGGCAAGCACCTACATATTGCCGGCGGCTATTAAATACCAGAATGTTTTAATAAAAAATATCAGGGGCCTTAAAGAAATTGGTTTTGATGAAAGCAATTATGCGGCTCAAAAACTGATAGTACAAAAGATATCAGAACATGTCAATGTAATTAACACGAATGTAAAAGCGATGATAGAGGCAAGGAAAGTGGCCAATGAAATAACCAATTCAAGAGAAAAAGCCATTGCCTATTGTGATAATGTAAAAAAATATTTTGATGAAATAAGATATCATGTAGATAAACTGGAATTCCTGGTGGACGATGAATATTGGGAATTACCTAAATACAGGGAATTACTTTTTCTCCGTTGAGAAACATAAAACTTACATAAAAAAAA
>JBDTGD010000237.1:0-11301 GCA_039937595.1 Ginsengibacter sp.
TTTTTTCACTAACACGGTCACCTTAGCATTGATTTCTCTTTCACTCGATTGTGCATTTGCTGTGGATGCGAAAAGGATGACGGCACAACAAAATAGTAAGCTGAATTGATTTTTTCTTTTTAAGCAGTTCATTTTTAATTTTTGATTTTAATTGAAAGGTGGGGAAAAAAAATTTGCCACGAATTACGCGAATTAACACGAATTATTTTTTTCTATAAAATGCTTTTACTAATTCGTGAAAATTTGTGCAATTCGTGGCCCTACTTGGACATATCTGAATTACTGACAAATGCAATTTTTTTACTGTCCGGCGACCATGACGGCGTATTGATCGTTCCCTGGCCTCCATACAAATAAGCAATAACTTTTAAGGGGCCTCCCGATGCCGGCATCATACGTAAGTAAACGTGTTTGTAAAATGGATGATCGTTCGGTTTCGCCTCACCTTTTAAAAATGTGATGCAAACAATCCATTTACCATCAGGGGAAATATGCGCAAACCAATTATTATATTCATCATTGGTTATTTGCTCCTGGTCGCTGCCATCCGTTTTCATGCGCCACAATTGCATCAGGCCGCTCCGTTGAGAATTGAAATAAATGTACTTTCCATCAGGACTGTATTCCGACCCGTCGTCCAATCCGGGAGCGGAGGTAAGCTGTATTTCTTTTCCCCCTTTCGATGGAATTTTATAGATATCAAACCCGGCAGGTGTAGGATCATTATTTCGTTTAGCCGTGTACGTTAGCCACTTTCCATCCGGTGACCAGCCATGTAAATAAGAAAAACCCAGCAATGGAGTAATGAGTTTAGGTTGTCCGCCTGATATCGGGACTGTATAGCCCACCGAACCTATTTTACCGTCAGGACTGAGTGCGCTTATACCAAGCATTTTACCATCAAAAGAAATGACATGATCGTTATTGATGTCCTTTAGATTACCTGTATTAATTAATGTTGGTCTTTTTGTTTTTAAATTGAACCGATATAATAGTCCATTAGAATTGTATATCAAATTTTTCCCATCAGGAGTCCAGTTAGGCGCCTGCAAAGAAACATTTTCGGAGTAAACAATTTTTCTGTCTCCGGTAAAAACATCCATCGTTTCTATGTGGCTTCCCAGGTAATTTTTATAAGGGACCAGATCTTTACCTGCCGGAATATATATTCTCACATTATCAAATGTTGCTTTTTCGACAACATCTTTGTTATGCGAACAAATAAATAGCCCGACATAAATATCGGCGCCCAAATCAACATCCATAATTTGTTCGGTGACAAAAGGTTCACCAAAATGAGCGACCGACATAATGTATAGGTTTCCTCTTCTTTCCAATTGAATCTCATCGGGCCCCGAGATGGAAAATTGCTCTTCCTCCACGTTAGTTTTAGGAATTTTCCTGTATTGCAATGAAGTGAGCCCGCTT
Organism: Ginsengibacter sp.; assembly: GCA_039937595.1. Lineage (GTDB taxonomy): Bacteria > Bacteroidota > Bacteroidia > Chitinophagales > Chitinophagaceae > Ginsengibacter. Next base: position 1,429 of record JBDTGD010000237.1, read on the forward strand.
CCATGAACAGTTGCAGCCACCATAGCAGATGTGCTGTCGAGATTGGTGCGCGCCATCAATCCAAATTTTCGGTGTTCTTCAACGCCTTTTCCAATTAATTTCCCCCTGGCCTGGATAATAAAATCTCCTTTTATTTTTTTCCACGCATACTGTAAATCATCATGCGTAAACCAGATGTTAGTTCCTGAACCCGATATTTCATATGAATCAGAAGCAGAATTATAAGTAGTCGTGCCAGCGTGTAAAATTTTACCAACATCGGTATGAGCAGTAAAGATGCCGGTTTTTTGTGAGAAGGAATTGTTTGCCATAATAAGAAAAACGCTAACTGCCATCAGAATTCTCATTCTCATTTGATTGGGTTGCATGCGAAGATTTTAAAAAATTAATAATCTGAATATGATGTGCTGTGCATTAAAATACTGTCGATATGGTTAACTGAAACATTATTTTCATTTACCGGGTCTGTAGAAATTTCTTTCCATTTTGGGTCACTGCCAAAAATTTTCCATCCTGCGTTTCTATCTTCCACACTTTTAAAAACAGGCATATACATCAGGTTGGGCATGCGGCTACCCGAAACTACTTTACCATAAAAAACAGGATTAAATTTCAACCGGTTAAAAATATTTATTTCATCATTATTAAACATGCCCATTTTCTTTTCGGCAAGATGTACTGTTGGGCTTTCGTAACTTCTTAATTCAAAAATCCGTTCAGCGTCTTTTTGCTTCGGGAAAACCAGATGCGGTTGTTTGGGGAAAGCCTCCAGCAATATGGATTCCATTCTTACGAATGGAGCCGCTTTTGAATCTGCTGCTAAAAAATCCCTGGCACTTGCGTTAAAAGCAGGATCGGTATTTATTTTGTCCGAAATAGTAAGCCACTGTGCGGAAGAAGAAAACGGAATCAAAACATAGATGCACTTATCTGAAGCGGTATCATTGGCAAGCGGCTTAAATACACCGATATTTTTTACTCCAAGACGATGCAAAGCAGGCAGGTAAGCGTTTTTAAGAAAATTATCGGTCATGCTTACCTGGTTATCGTCTTTCAGGTGGTAAACTCTTATTTGATAAAAGTCTTTATTTGCCTGTCCGCTGCCAGACAAGATTGGTTTACTGTAAACACTTTGAGACAGTGCGAAAAGAGAAAAAACTAAGGAAAATACTTTCATGGTAAATCTTGAATAATGAATGGTGAATAATGAATGATGAATTTAAACGCTATATATTTTATAAAACCTCGTCTTGCTCAACTAAACCAAATTCTTTTTTATATAAGAATAACTTTCAGCGATACTAACAAATGGATCACCCGGGCAAATATCCTGCTCTACAAAGAAATATTTCATTCCGGCTAAATTCTTGTATTTGAAAATCTCTTTAAAATTGATAATCCCATTCCCCACCTCAGTAAAAGCATGTTCAGGCGTATTATCCATATCTTTCACATGCCAGAGTGGATATCTGCCCGGATGTTTTTTGAAAAGTGCAATTGGATCCTGGCCGGCTTTTTTGATCCAGTAAATATCCATTTCCATCTTTACTAAATTCTTGTCTGTGGACATTAAAATATCATAAGGATATTCATCGCCTTGCTTTTCAAATTCAAAATCATGGTTGTGATAGCACAATTGAATTCCGGCTTTTTTACATTTTTCGCCGGCCACATTTAAATCACCCGCTACTTTTTTATAATGTTCAAGCGTGCCGCGCTCGCTCGGGGATAACCAGGCGCAAACCATATATTTTAAACCCAGTTCGGCTGCATCATCTATTGCTCTTTGCCAATCATGCAAAATAGTACCTTTCATCACCTGTCCCTTATCCAAATCTTCACCTAACCTGTAATGGCTACTGTACATGACAAGGCCGTTATTTTTTAAAACCTTCTTAAATTCGGACGGGCTCATTCCATAAAACTTTTCAGTTTCCGTGTAAGTGGCTCCCTCCACGGAATTGTATCCAATCTTTGCAACATGCGCCAACGCCGCTTTTGGATCTTTCTCCATAGCATCACGCACGGTATATAATTGTAAACCAATCAAAGGTGTCTTTGCTTTCAATTTAGAAGGGCCTATCATCAACCCCGCAGAAAGAACTGATGAAGTCTTTAGAAACGAACGTCTTGTTGTCATTGTTTTTGTTTTAAAAGGATGAAATATTTGATAGGTCTTTAACCTGATTATCACGAGGTTGTACCATATTTAAAAAGAAGTACAAGGTACGCTTTTCTAATATTATTTTACTTTAAGAATGAATGTTTTTAATCCTGACACAAGTAGTTTTTGAAGAGACAAACGATGTTCGGGGAGTTTCGGGAAATCAAACACGGCTAATTCTCTTTTGATGGAGATGCCGGACAAAATCATGAATTAATTTCCTTGATCCTTTTTATCAGTTCAATGCATGCTCTGCCATTGTGATAGGGACACTTCCAAATACCTGCTTTATCTTCATCCATTAAAGTATTATCTTTTTTGATTCCCCAAAACCATTCACCATTTTTTTTATCGAGAATATGTTGTTGAATAAATTGCCAGGACGCTAAAGATCGCTGTAAAAAATTATCATCTTTGGTAATATGCCACGCATTAAAAAATCCAACCATTGCTTCTGTCTGCGGCCACCAATGTTTCTCTTTTACCAGGTTGTCCTCATCAACATCATATTCATACCACAGGCCACCATCAGTGTCAAGCCCTTCTGTGGCTGCATTGGCTATCCATACAGATTGGGTTTTTACCTGCTCAACTAATGGAGCATTGTTAATGATTACAGCCGCTTCCTCAATCAGCCATGCAGCTTCTATATCATGGCCGTAAGATATTATGTTTGATTTTTTATTCCATTTTTCGTCAAAGAATAAAATAAGGTGGTGCGTCTCGGGGTCCACAATACGATTCAGTAAAATAAAAATCAATTCTATAATCCTCTCTTCCAGTTTTTCACTGGGCCATACCCGGTAGAGATTCGCAAAAGCTTCCAGCAAATGCAAATGCGTGTTCATTGATTTTTTTTCATTCGCATCTTTTTTGCTCAGACGAAGGTCAGCGATTTCTTTCCAATCGCGGGACAGCGCTTCCATGTATCCCCCATTTTCATTATCGTAGCTGTATCTTAATATTTGATTAAATAAGGTAATCGCTAATTCTTTTGCTTCTTCATCTTTACTGCTGACATAAAATTCACTGAACCCATAAATAGCAAAAGCCAACGCGTAAATCTGCTTTTTGGTATCGAGTGGATTTCCCCTGTAATCCACCGCCCAAAAGACTCCGCCAAATTCTTTGTCAATAAAATGTTCGCACAGGTAAGTAAAAGCGATTTTTGCTGTTTGCAGGTATTCTGTGTTTTTTGTAAGATTAAAGGCGGCCGAAAATGTCCATAAGATCCGGCTGTTTAAAACGGATCCTTTTGGTGCTTCGTTAAAGATTCTATTATCGTTATCTATTTTGCCATAAAATCCTCCGTTGGATTTATCAATTGTATTCCTTTGCCAGTAATCCAGAATTCGGAACAATTCATTTTCCAAAGCTTTCTGATAATTCTCTAAAATTTCATTCATTTCCCAATTACAATATTTTATACAATTCAGTCATTTGAAGTCAGGCAGCAAATGGATTTTCTATTTTTTGTTTTTCAATATAATTCCTGTTTTGTTCATTCTTATCAAGAATATCCAAAACTGTGTGCAATGAACTGTCAGACGTAAAGCCATCTTCAGGGGTATTCATTACATAATCCAGTAACTTTTCAATTGATGAAATTGCGACATGCATCTTTAAATCTGAAGAAGCGTAATAAATAAATACAGACCCATCATCATCAGCAATCCACCCATTTGAGAAAAGGACGTTCGATACATCCCCCACTCTTTCTTCGTGTTCGGGCGCCATAAAATATCCTCCCGGTTTATAAATGACTTTGGTCACGTCGTTTAAATCGGTCATAAACATATAAAGCACATAACGAAGTCCGCTCGCGGTATTCCTTACGCCGTGCGCCAGGTGAAGCCATCCTTTTTCAGTTTTAATGGGAGCCGGTCCCAAGCCGTTTTTGGATTCATAAACGGTATGGTATTTTTTTTTATCAATCACAATTTCTTTTTCAATTACGGCATTTTCTATATCGTCGCAAAAACCAATGCCAATGCCACCGCCCGAACCGGCTTCTACAAAACTATCCTGGGGACGCGTATAAAAAACGTATTGGTTATTGATTAATTCAGGATGCAAAACCACGTTCCGCTGTTGGGGTGAAGGCGTCTTCAAATCGGGTAATCTTTCCCAATCCAATAAGTCTTTTGTACGAACGATGCCGCACTGCGCTATGGCAGCGGACTGATCGCTTTCAGTTGCATTTTCGTCCCTGCTCTCTGAACAAAAAATACCATAGATCCATCCATCTTCATGAAGCACCAATCGCATATCATAGATATTGGTCTCCTTTTGATTCGATGGAATTAAAGCCGGCTTTTTCCAAAAAGTAAAATGGTCAATTCCGTTTTCACTTTCGGCGATGGCAAAAAATGATTTCCGGTTCTTCGCTTCTACCCTGGCAATGAGCAAATATTTATTATTAAATTTTATAGCTCCGGCATTGAAAACAGCGTTGATCCCAAACCTTTCGAGAAGAAATGGATTCGTATCCGATTCAAGGTCAAAACGCCATTCAAGATGCGCGTGTTGTGGAGTCAGGATCGGGTTTTCGAACCGGTTGTAAATACCATTTATAGATATTTTCTCAATATTTTTTTTGAGCAATAAATCTTTGTGCGTCTTACGCAGGTATTGTAGCCTGTTCAGAAAATATTCATTCATTTTGTTTTATTTTTTTAAAAAGCTTTCACAAATTTTTTGTTCTAATTTTCTAATTTATTCCACCACGTTTTTTTAAGTATAAAGGCAATAACTCCCAGGATAATTATTGTAATCAACAAAGGAAGTTTCATCCAAAGAATAAAATACATCGGTAATATTGTTAAACAGCACTGGCCTATAATTCCCAGCACTACGTTGAACATATCGAGCTTAAATCTTTTGTTTGGTAAGAATGAAGGGTCTTCTGCCACCACCATTTCATGAACAGGTTTCCAGAATCCCCATGGCTTTACCTGTTTATAAAATTTCTTTAAAACTTCAATGTCTGTCGGAGGCGCAGAATATGTACCGGCGATGCAACCGAGGATAGAAATTAAAAATAATAGTGGCCAATTATATAGCGGCAACCCGGAAAAGATAAAAGGGAAAACCAAAGCGGCGGCTACTCCGGCCAGCATGCCCCAATAAAATCCCCTCGCATTAAAACGCCACCAATACCATTTGAGCATATTAGAAGCAATGTATCCACCATATAGAGCTCCTACAATCCATTGTAAAATTGAATTCACATCTTTTGCGTAAAATCCAAGCACAATGCCAACGGTTGCCACTACAATCCCGGTAATATAATTCATGGTGATTATTCTCCTGGTAGGTGCATGCGGATTTATATATTTCAGGTAAATATCGTTTACAATGTAGGCTTGCGTTGCATTTAAGGTTCCTGAAAAAGTTCCCATAAACGCGCCCAATAGACCCGTAAGAACAATCCCAAGGATACCCACGGGTAAAAAACCATTCATGGCAGCAGGTAATATTCTTTCAAAATCGGTAGTTCCTTCCGGCGTAAGAAGGTTTAGTTGATTATAATAAAGCAATCCTAAAACGGTAAGCCCAATAACCATCGTATAACGTATAGGCAATAAAATAATAGAGACAAACCCGGTCATCTTGGAAGCTTCTTTTGGCGACCTTGTCGACAACACTTTTTGCATATCATAATTTGGTGCCGGACCTGCAAGACTCGCAAACACGCCTTTAAACAACATCATCATAAAAAAAATACTGAACAAACCGAATTGGTCGTCTTTAATTTTTTTCATTGCCGCAGGGAGAATATTCCGCCAATCCAGGTTAAGATCGACACCGAAAAATGGAGAATCCCATCCTTTGGGAACATTTAATTTTTGCCCGTGCAAATGAGTCATTGCGATGTAGCCGATGGCAATGCAGGCAACCGTCATGATGGAATATTTTATTAAATCGCCGATAACAATGCTGTTCATTCCTCCAAGGATCGAATAAAACATAGCAAACAATGTAAAAACGATTCCATAAAAATGTGCCACATAATCAGGCGGGACATGAAAAGGAATGTAAGGTTTTACTATATCCCATGGAACAAAAATTTCAATGAACTTACCAAGCCCGACAAAACCATAAGCCAAAAAACCAAGGCATCCAATTAATGCAAAAACTACGGTAATATTATGCGATGAAACGACGCCCGGCCCTTTTAAGCCAAATCTTGTTGCGAGCCATGCCGCTCCTGTATCCGCATTGGAACGTCGAAGCCATTTCGCTAAAAACATCATGTTAAATACCTGGTTGAACACCGGCCAGAGCCATGGGATCCAGATGCTCTTGAATCCATATACAAAGCACAAAGAAACCATCCACATAGTACCGCTGATATCAAACATATCGGATGCATCACTAAGGCCAAGTAGATACCATGGTAATTTTTTACCCGCCAGCAAATAACTCTCTTTGGTTTTCCTGGCTTTCTTCCTGAAATATATGCCGATCAACAACATGGATACCAGGTAAATCACCACTATACTTATATCAGTTAATTGTAGTTTCATTAATAGAGGCGTTGTTTGGTATTTCTCTTATTGAACCTTTGAAGATTTTTGGTAAACAGAATCTATGACCTGCCATGTACTTTTATCAGAATTAAAAACTGTATTCAACCCTTGCTGTTCCATTGGTGGATCGCCAATATAAGGATCGCCTTCTTTCCACCAGGTCTGACCCTTCTTTGTCTTACCTATGCCGCCAAAGGCCCAAAAATTTACTCCTGCTAAATTTCCATTTGATCTTTTGCTAATGAGCCACTGGCTTAAAATTTTTTTGTAATAAATATCCCTGTATTTTGTAGAGGAATTCATATCAAAAGACTGTTGGTCCCTGGGCAATCCAAATTCTTCAACCACTAAGGGTTTATTTAATTCATTAGCTACGGCTTCATGTTGGTCAAGATAGTTGACCGTTTTTGCTATCACGGAGTCCATACTACCCGGAATGTCTTTTACATTGAGCCACCCCCAGTTCTTTGGCCATATATGTATCGTGAGATAATCGATATTTTTATCGTCATTTATTTCGCGATACAGCGGCATACTTTCAAGGGTACTTTTGTATCCTTCTGTGCCGGTAGTTACTAAATGATTGGGATCCAGTTCTTTGATGTAAGCAGCAGTGTTGCTGATGAACTTTTTATATGAATTTACTGCGGAAGGCTCCATGGGCCTTGGTTCGTTGGCTATTTCCCACGCCATGATGGCCGGGTCATCTGAGTATTTTTTATGGGTGATGGAGTTGGTGTGGCTCACAACGTATTTTACCTGTGCATAATAATCAGCCATACATTTTTCGCAATCATAAAATTTGCTGGTGTATTCTCCCAGCATCGTCCACGGAATATCTTTTAAGAATATGGAATCAGGAATTTCGTGGTTCCATTTGAGGTATTGCATAAAACCACCACTCCAGTTCCAGTTGTTACTTAGATAAATAACGGCGGTCATTTTTCGCTTATCCAATTCATTCAAAAAGGCATCCATACCTTTTAAAAAATCGGGGTCAAAAACTCCTTCTTCAGTTTGTATTGGCGGCCCCACCCTGGCCACGCCATTGATAATTCCCTTGCCTTCAGAACCGGCAAGAACCCTAAGATTGGTAACACCGTTTGCTTTCAAAAAATCCAGCTCTTTTCGTAGCCTTTCGATACCCTTGCTTTTGTCTTTATTCAACGGAAGCAGACCTCCATACCAATAATTGGTACCAATAAAATAAAAGGGTTGATTGTTAAGAATGAATTGCTGATTTCTTACAGTAACAAAAGGCGATTGCCCCATCGAAAACCGTACACAAACAAGCATTAGAGAGCACAAAAAGGTTTTTTTTATCATATCAGCATTTAGATCACAATAATACTAAACTTGAGCTGCAATTTTTTGCAGTAGTCATTCCAGTGAAACAAATTACCATCTTTTAAACATGTTAACCCATCTAAGTCAAAATTTGCTTAATAAAAGATAAAAAATTATCAATAATAAAAGCGTTTAAGGCCGCGGCGATTCTTTTTATTGAAATTGAATCAATCTCAAAGTGGCATTTTTTAAATGGTAATATAGGAGAAATAAAACCTTCCGGATTATTTTTGACAACCTTTTTTGGTGGTGCGGGAGATCTAACAAACAGGATACTACTTTTATAAAATAAAAATGTAAAAAGAGTGATTGTATTTTTTCTGACAGATAAATTAAGACGAAGCATTCTATTGCTTTTGCTTGTGTTGTTCACAACAACTAATTTAGCATATCTAATTTAATTTGTAGAGGTAACATGAAAAGATTTTCGATGTTTATTTTTTCTATTTTACTTTTTTCGCAGCTCTCTTACGCAAAATATCAATCGCACCATTATTGTTGACGGGCTCCAACGGCATGGTTAGAAGGCCAACGATAGCATTCAAGTTTTGATATAAATCATTCTTCAATCAATGTCAATAAAATTAAATTTTAAACTGAAAATAACATGAAAAAGAATTTTTATTTTTTTAATCTTAATCTTCTTCTTTTATTCGCGCTATCGATCCTGTCGGTCCAACTCCAGGCTCAAAAGAATAATATTACTATAAATTGGGATGAAACCGCGACGGTTTCTAAAACAACCCCTACACTCCAGGTGGTTGTAAATCCAATGTTAGAAAGGGGATCGTCTATGCATGATGGCACTTTTGAAGCGCTTAAAAATTTAGGAGCAGATTATGTTCGCTTTGTACCATGGTTTCCTTACCCTCACATGGCGGTAGTAGAATTGAATGCACCCACAAAAAACAAAACCTTTTGGGATTTTAGCCAGATTGATCCCATTGTGGAGGATTTTATGAAAGCCCAGGTGGGACATTCAGTAGTTATGAATTTCAGTACCATTCCTGCATGGATGTTTAAAACTGATAAACCGGTGGATTATCCGTCCAGCCCGGATTCTGTATTCTGGTCTTATAACCAGGGAAATGAGTTTAGAGACACTACCCTGAAAGAACTTGCCGGTTACTACGTACGGCTATTTAGTTGGTATACAAAAGGTGGATTCACTGATGAGTTAGGAGCCTTCCATAAATCAGGACATTTTTATAATTTTCCCTATTGTGAAGTGCTGAATGAGGTGGATTATGAGCATATTGGAAATGTTCAATTATATACTAAAGTTTATGATGCCATTGTGACCGCATTAAAAAAGATATCACCTCAAACAAAGTTTATCGGCCTTGCTCTTGCTTTTGAAGGCAATCCTGAATGGTTCGAGTATTTTTTGAATCCATTAAACCATGCTGCCGGTGTTCCGCTGGAAGGTATTTCCTACCACTTTTATGGCACTCCTGATTTTTCCGGACAACCGTTGGATTATTATCAATATTCATTTTTTAATAAGGCTGATGGCTTTTTAGACCGCGTTCGTTATATAGAAAACATTAGAAAACGACTTGCTCCTTACACGTTTACGACTATCAATGAGATAGGAAACATATTAGGAGATCAAAGTGGCACTTCTATTCCTGATGCTTATTGGAATTTATCAGGAGCAATGTATGCCTATATTTATGTTGAATTGTCAAAAATCGGAATCAATGTGGCAGGAGAATCTCAATTAGTTGGGTACCCCACACAATATCCGGACGTAACGATGATAGACTGGAAAGACGCAAAGCCTAATGCGAGGTATTGGGTATTAAAATTATTAAAGGATAATTTTGG
>JBDTGD010000238.1:0-6728 GCA_039937595.1 Ginsengibacter sp.
CAATATTTTTTGGTTTAGCAGACACATTTATTTTAAAAATGGTTGTTTTTTGTTTTACAAATCCATTGAAACCTCCTTTCGTAGGATGCACAGTAATAGTTGCTACATCACCTGATAAATTAGATTCTATAAGGGTTGTAGTACCTGCTCCATATTTGTAGGCTTCTGTTGAGCCATCATCATCATATTGTGTAAAAGAAGTTTTACCAAACGGATATATTTCATAAGTACGTAGACTTTTATCAATTTCATTTACGTGATTATTGGGATTATTCATTGGAATAATAGCACCGTTTTTTACAAACACCGGCAACTTCCAGATAGGTGCATCAAAGCTGTTGATAATGCAGTCGCCGGAATATTCCTGTCCAGAAAAATAATCAACCCATGTTCCTTTGGGTAAATAAATATTGTTACGGATATCATTACCCTCTTTATCCATTTCAGTGGATTGATAAATAGGCGCTATTAAAAAATAAGGGCCATACATAAATTGATATTCTGTGGCCTTACCCATTGTGTAAGCATTTGATTCATCTAAGAACATAGCACGAATCATTGGTAATCCTGTAACAGCTTCCTTAGCGATACTATAAGTGTATGGAAGTAGTTCTGATTTTAGTTTGAGATAAGTACGATTGATGGACGTGGTAGGTTCGCCCATAGATTGCGGATACTTTGGATTTGCGCCCCATCCATCCATGTTCAATTGCATCGGTGTGAATGTTTTCCATTCAAACTCTCTTGCATTTTCGATTGGATTCTCACCTCCGAAAATTCCATCCATATCAGAAGTAATATTAGGTTGCCCGGATAATCCTGCACCAATAAAAGTAGGAATATGAAAACGGATATATTCCCAGTTGCCGCCGGTTTGGTCGCCGCTCCATACGGTTGCATAGCGTTGTGTGCCTGCCCATCCATCCAAAGAAATAATAAATGGCCTGGCATCATTTCCATAATAGGGTACAATGTGACCAACGTCCGCAACTCCATGCAAACCGAAAGAATAGCCATCACCAACCCATGCTACATCTGTTTTTAAAACACGCACACCTGCATCCCGTACCTCTTTCACAATATCTCTTTGTAAGAGTGCGCTTACGCCAGGTTTCGGATGCAAATCAGATTGTGTCCAAAGGCCAATTTGTACTCCATGCTTGCGTGCATAATCACCGAATGGTGTTAAGTTGGCAATATTGCTATCTAAGGTGCTGGTTTGCCCGTAACCCGCGCCATATCCGTCATTGGGCAAAATCCATCCAAAGGGCATGTCATTATGTTGATACCGGTCTACTACTGCACGGGCAGAAAACTGGTAATTATTTTTTTCTCCGTTTAAAGACTCTCTTATTCCTCCATTATTCTTTTGACTTTCTTTGTACCGTTTGCCATCTTCATAAAGAATGCCGCTCGTATCTTCTTTCCAATAGTCACGATTATAGGCGTTTAAATGTCCTTCATAAAAAGCAAATTTGGGTAACAAAACAGGATTGCCTGTTAACTGATAAAAATCATTTAATAAATTAGCAGCACCATCATTTATCATAAAGAAAACGTCCAGGTAATCTGTATTGTGAGTAAGAACCACTTCTCCATTTTTCTTAGAGCCAAAGTCATACTTACCAGGTTTGAAGGTGTACCACATAATCCCATACCCATTCGTTGACCAGTAATATGGATTAGGAGAAGCCACTCCACCATCTGTCCAACTGTTTTCATTTACTATTGCAATGCTGTTACCTCTATGAGAAAAACGCCCGTTCTGCACACCACCACCATAAAAATATTCCTGTGGATTTTCTTTTAAAACCAACGTAACTTTTCCATCACCAAACTCAACAGGTTTCAGCATTTCCAATGCTACTTTATGAGTAGCATTATTAATCACTTTGAATAGAGAAGTATTCTTGTCTATTTCGATAGAAATTTTATTGGAAGCAATCGTGATATTATTAGTACCATCATTTATTGTAAGCTGCCCCACCGGCCTTCTTGGATTTTCTACCAATATATTTGCAGGAGGCGTAGATTCCGGTTTGCGTATTATGCCACCTGAAATATCTTCAAATACACGAAAAATATTTTCACCATAAAAATCAATAGTAAGCCGATGCTTGTCTGTAAATATGAGTTGCACCGTCGTTGGATTAATTTGCTCAGCACCTTCTATCTTGTTTGATAGAGAATCTTTTTTTTGACCCGATTGCGCAAAAGCCTGGGTGAAAAAGCAAGACAGCATTATCACAATCAACGAGACTTTTGACAATGCATAATTTAGTTTTAAACGAATCATTTTTTGTGAAATAAAAATGTTATAGGAAAAGCAATACACAATAATTGTAAAAGTAAAAAAACGCAAATGATTAATAGCTGAAAAGGAAACACACACGATTGCGTGAAAATATTTTCATCCCTAATTTCCAAAATCCCGCGTTATCAATATAATAACATTTTCGTGTGTCTTTTTAAACCTGGTCCCAAGAGCATCGAATAGTGCCAAAATAAAATTCTTACATATTAATATAATCTTCCTATCTTCATACATCAATTTATTTAATATGAGTGTACCTTCCATTCCTACCGACTTTACTCACCACTTGCTTCCCGACAAAACTTTTGATGTTGATACAAATGTAGATGGAACACTTAATTCTAATCTGGAAGGTGGTTTCGATGCAAGGCATTCCGGTAGTCTGCAAACGATGGTTTCCGGAAAACTTGACACCGATAACGTGCTAACCTTAAAAGGTGATGCAAACGCACCAGTTGCTACGGATAGTAAAATTGAAATAGTAAACCTTCCGAGATTCACCCTGCAGGACATCAAAGACATGATGAAGGTGCGTGTGCACATTCCTAATTATTCGAACTTATGCTTCAAAGTTTTTGGTGTGGAAATGTTTAGTATGTGCATGAATGGAGAAGCACAGGTAATAACAGAACCGTATGTGCCCAACGCGGCGGAACGTTGCGAAACAGGTTGCTGCGAACCTGATACGCGTCCTTTTCCTGAAACTAAAACAGGAGTGGACATTCCGGGCAAAGGCTAATTATATCATGCAATAAATTTTATGCAATGCTTAAGGTAACGGCTGAATCTTTCCACGAAAAATTAAACACGGATAACGAGGAAATAATTCTAAATGGTCCGCCTTCTAATTTGAGAGGTCATATTTTTTTGCGTAATACTTCGGACGAATCATTAAGTGTGAAAACTCTTGCTGTAGTTCACAATGAAAACCAAAAAAATATTTTGGGCAACAGTTCCTCGCTTAGGATCGGGAGCAGACTAAGAGCGGGTGAAGAAAAGGTGCAAACAATCTGGCATGAATTACCGCCGCAAACCCCTCCGGGTACTTACGAGAGCAAATTGGTTATTGGGGGCGCCGAAAGAAATGTAAAAATGATTGTACAGCCGAATATACAGGTGAGCATTCACCCTGTTAATTTTTCATTCATCGGCGCCGAACCAGGCAAAACACACACCGCACAAATCACCATATCCAATACCGGAAATTTACCTTTCCAAATACCCGACGTGAAACATATCGCTGCTTTGGATATGGACCTTATTTGTCGTGCTGTTGGTGTTGCACTTAGAAGCAAAGGAGGCGAAGGCTATATATCTACCATGGATGAAATTGCAAAGAATGTAAACAGGAATTTACCTGACTGGGCATCGGCGCATATTGAAGAGAATGGACAAACGCTTGCAGCAGGTGCCACGATGATCATACATCTGAATATTACGCTGCCTAACAACACAGATGCAAACAAAGATTATTCCGGTAATATGCGCTTCTGGACTAATGAAATTACGTACGATATAAAATCGCAACCCCAACAAATTAAATAATTAATCTCATGGAAAGCAAGTCCAATAACACGGCTGATCTGCAAAAGACGCTCACTGATAATTTGCAGCAACTCACCAACCTTTCATTGTCTGCTTTAAAACCAGTGATGGAAGGAATGATAAATAGCATGTCATCCATCAGCAATTCAATTTTAAAAAATGGTATTCCGACCATTCAAATTCCAACAATTGGTCAGAGTAATTGTGATTGCCCCCCGAAAGAAAATTGTCCGCCGCATTGTATTGCTGCAATAAAACGGACCGCTATGCCGGGTGAACGCATTATAACATCATTCACCGTAAAAAATAACTGTAATAAAACCAAAACATATCGCATTGGCGTAAGAGAACTGAAAGATGAAAATGCCGCATTAGCACCTGCTCAGCCGGTGTTGAATAAAAATACTGTTACGCTTGACCCGGGCGGAAGCGAACAGGTTTTGGTTTCTATTGACCTTGCCAATTTCAATAACGGTTCGACTTATACTACAGAAATTGTGTTGCGTGAAAAAGAAATCAATCAAAATGTTTGCTTTACTATTGTAGTTGATAATTCAGGAAGCACATCAGTTACACCGCTTGATGAGCAGCAATATCTTCTTCGCTGGCAAAGCTGGAAAGATCACTACTATTGCGAACGCCCGGTCCTTTCCAAAGTACCTAACAGAAACGTTCTATCCATTGCCGGTAAATAAATTTGTATGGAGAAAGAAAAATCATCCCTTGCAAAAGACATCGAGGAACTTGTAAACAAGTCAATGGAAGTAAATAAATTTATTTTGAATGAAAGTTCAAAATTCGTGCGCCAGTTTACCACACCCGGCGAAAAAAAAATTGCTACCCCTTTCAATGCAAATTTTTTGACAGAAGCTTTTACAGCTTACACCAAAATGAATATACAATACCTGAAAAATGTAATGGATCTTGGTGTGTCTTTGGTGAACAGCGCAGGTACACAAAAAAATTCAACTGATAATTCAACAACCACAGAAACAACCGAAAACACGCAGGCCGTTCCGTCCTTTATTTTAAAAGGAGAAGCCAATCAAGGTAGTGAGGTTTCGCTCAATTTTCTAATGGATAACATTAAACAGGAAGCCGTATTGTGTACATTGATTAATACAGCTTACAGTCTTCAAGATGAAGTTTCGGTCCAGGAAAACTTCGTAACAACTTTTAATCCCCAGTCCTTCACTTTAGATACCGGTGCCCGGCAAAGAGTTAATATCGATATCAGCATCCCTGCCAATGTAAAGCCGGGCATTTATACGAGCAATGTGCAGGTGATGGGTTTTGAACCTGCCTACTTTTCTATGATTATCACTGTAAAAGAAATAACCAATCAAACGCCAGCAAATGCCAGGAAGTCAAAGAAAAGACCAAAATAAAAAAGCGGAAAAAAAAACGACTATTACGGAGGATTTGTTTGATGCGCTAAATCCAAACAACATGTTGAACAATGCACAACGTGTATTAAGTTCTGCTGTAAATGTGTTGGAAGAGGAAATAGCAGCAGGTATTCTTGCTGCAAAAAAAATTGAAAGAAAAGTATTAAATGTTGATGATGTAAGAAACAGTCCTGAAAATCTTCTTAACCGGATTAGAAAAGATACACATGAAGTGGTAGATCTCTTTTTGGATGCTGCCATCGCACTCTCCTCCCAGTTAAAAGTTTTATCTGATAATGTGACAACGCAAACAGAGAATATAAAAAAGAATGAAACATCACCTGAAAAAAAGCAACGCGATGCTATTACTGTAGTACAAAATGATGAACCTTTAAAACCAGGCGCAACTGCAATATTATACATAAATCTTTCTGATGAGGATGCAACAGCACCAGTCAAAATTCAATTGCAGAAAAATGATCTTGTCGGCGCGCTAAAAGAAAAGATAGCTGCCGGGAATATTACCATTAAACCTTCATCCGTGATTTTAAAACCGGGAGAGAATAAAGAAGTAACTATTACTATAAAGGTTCCTGTTAAATGTAAGCAAGGGTATTACACAGCATTGTTTACAGACATACAAAATCCATTGTTAAAAGTTATTGTAAGTATTGAAGTTATATAAATTATTTGCCGATGTACGAAGTTTTAATGAAAGACATGTTGGCGAAATATGGTGCTTATACTTTAAACGGCATCAAACATTTTATTCCGGACAAGGAGCCGCGAAAATATTTGTATGATCTCATCGCCGACTATCCCGAACGCGGTGGCAAAGGCTTTCGCCCCGGTTTGTGTATCGCGACCTGCAAAGCATTCGGTGGCAATATAGATCTTGCTTTAAATTCCGCTATCACATTGGAATTGTTGCACAATGCCTTTCTTATTCATGACGATATTGAAGACGAAAGCCTGTCGCGGCGTAACAAACCAACCATGCATCAATTCAGCAACCAGGCAATTGCTATCAATGTTGGCGATGCAATGAATGTAATCGGTCTGTACCCTTTATTTAAGAACAAGGAAAAATTAGGTCCAAAGATTGCCGAAAAAATCTTTCTTGAGATCATGCATATGACTACGGAGTCCGTAGAAGGTCAGGCGATGGAACTGGGTTGGAGAAAAGATAATGTTTGCACATTGAATGATGATGACTATCTGCGGATGATCTTAAAGAAAACATGTTGGTACACTTGCATTCATCCGATTCGTATTGGCGCTATTATCGGTAGCCACGGTACTGTTGATGAAGATAGCTTTAACAGGCTTGGTTATTTCATGGGCACAGCGTTTCAGATTCAGGATGATATTTTGAATCTCGTGGCCGAAGAAAAAAAATATGGTAAGGAAATCGGCGGCGATATAATTGAAGGTAAGCGCACACTCATGTTGATACATCTTTTTCAACATTGTAACAGTGA
>JBDTGD010000239.1:0-5680 GCA_039937595.1 Ginsengibacter sp.
AAACTATTACTTACCACACTTACAGAACTCAATGCCATAGCGGCCCCTGCTATCATCGGATTTAATAAAAAGCCGGTGAATGAAAATAAAATTCCTGCTGCTACGGGGATTCCAATCACGTTGTAAACGAACGCCCAAAACAAATTCTGATGAATCACTTTGACCGTTTGTTTGGATAATTGTATTGCTTTAGGAATATGATTTAAGTCTGACGAAATTAAAGTCATTTTTGCCACATCCATTGCAATGTCAGTTCCTTTACCCATCGCTATACTTACATCCGCAAGTGCAAGAGCCTGGCTGTCATTGATGCCATCGCCCACCATCGCAACTTTCTTTCCCTGCCGTTGCAATTCCTTTACAAAGTCTGCTTTTGCATCGGGCATTACTTCCGCCTTGAAGTTTTTAATTCCAACATTTTTAGAAACTGCGGCTGCAGTTTTTTCATTATCCCCGGTAATCATATAAACTTCAATTCCCATTTCCTTCAATTGATGAATAGCTTCCTTCGAAGTTGGTTTAATTTTATCGGCAATGGCAACTGCGCCTAATGCATTTTCTTCATCCGCAAACCAGATTACAGTAAAAGAATCTTTAAGCCATTTTTCTGTTTTACTTTTTAATTCTTCTGGAATAAGAATTTGTTTTTCCTGCATCAATTTATAGCTTCCAACAAAATATTTTTTATCATCGATGATTGCAGCAACACCTTCTCCTGTAAGGCTTTCAAATTGGCCCACCTGGTTTCGGGAAACCTTTTTTGATTGGAAATACTGCGAAATAGCATCCGCCAAGGGATGTTCGGATTGGGATTCCAAACTATATAAAAAAGAAGATAACTGCTCAATATTTTCGTCTTTCTTCCAAACAATATCTACTACCTCAGGTTTGCCTTCGGTTATAGTGCCGGTTTTATCAAGAATAATGACATTGATATTTTTTGCCTGCTCCAGGCTCTCCGCATCTTTTATCAAAATTCCATTTTCTGCCCCACGTCCAACACCCACCATAATCGCTGTTGGTGTGGCAAGACCAAGTGCGCATGGACAAGCAATAACCAAAACGGTAATCATTGCCAGTAAACCATACGTAAGGCCGTTAACGCCACCAAAAATAATCCACGCAAGAAAAGATAGTATTGCAATTCCAATCACCACCGGAACAAAAATTCCTGCAATTTTATCAACTAACTTTTGAACTGGAGCTTTACTTCCCTGTGCTTCTTCCACCATTTTTATAATGTGCGCCAGCAAAGTATCTGAGCCAACTTTAGTAGCCTCAAAAACAAAACTTCCTTTTTGATTGATGGTTCCGGCAAATACTTTTTCACCTTTCTTTTTTTCAAGAGGCATTGGTTCACCTGATATCATACTTTCATCTACAAAAGAATTTCCCGAGATTACCAATCCATCAACAGGAATTTTATCACCAGGCTTCACCAAGAGTTGGTCACCCACATTTACTTCAGCAATTTTTATTACAGTTTCAGAACCATCCTTATTAATTTTTACTACGATTTTTGGTTGAAGTCCAATTAATTTTTTAATAGCGGAAGAAGTATTTGATTTGGCTTTTTCTTCCATCATCTTTCCTAATAAAATAAAACTGATAATGACAGCAGCAGTTTCAAAATAAACATGTGCTTCCAGTCCTCTTCTTGTCCAGAATTGTGGATACAAAGTATTGAAAACACTAAACAGATAAGCGATTCCGGTACTCAACGCCACCAACGTATCCATATTGACAGACCGATGTTTAGCCTGTTTCCAGGCACTGATAAAAAACTGTTTACCAAAAATAAAAACTACCGGAGTAGCTAATGCCCACATGATATAATTAGCATAAGGGATATTTGTAAAAACCATTCCAATCAAAACGATAGGAACTGAAAAAATTACAGAAAGAATAGTACGTTTACGAAGTTTCTGATAATTGCTTTGTTTTTGTTTTTCTAATTCGTCTGTTACGGTTTCATTGTTCTCAATTATCAAATCGTATCCGGATGATTGAACCGATTTTTTGAAATGTTGGATATTAGCAACATTGGGAGCATATTCTACAGATGCAGATGAATTTGCATAATTCACCGCTGCATTGATTACACCAGGCTCTCCTTTTAAGGTAGTTTCCACGCTTGCAGCACATGAAGCGCAACTCATTCCTGTTACAGGAAAAGTTTTTTTAATGGTAATTACATTTTCATCAACTTCAGGCATTTCATTATCACTTTAGAAAGCAAAGTTCACTTTAAAACTTTTATCCAGGTTATATCCTTTTGTGAAAGATGTATATAATTTTGGAAATAAGAAATCTGGTGGTATTTATCAGACGTTATAAGAATCCAGCATTGCGGGACTGTCAGCTAAATTTTTATTCTATTAACAATTATGATACACGCGAGCCCAAATGAAACTTTTCTGGGTATAAAAAAAATACTTACTTTTGACGTTAGTAACGTAAGGCAAACGTATGATATTATCATTTGGCAATTCAGAAACAGAGAAGGTCTGGCATGGCATAAAAGTTAAAAAGCTACCAACAGAAATTCAAAACATCGGCAGAAGAAAACTAAGAATGATTAATAACTCTGTTGATCTTGCTGATTTAAGGATTCCTCCGGCAAATAGATTGGAAAAACTTTCGGGAAATCTTAAAGAATTTTATAGTATTCGTATAAACATCCAATGGAGAATAATTTTCAAGTGGAATTCAGGAAATGCTTCAGATGCTGAGATAGTTGATTATCATTAAAAAAAATAGAATGGCAAAACTTAAAAACATACACCCCGGCGAGATACTTCTTGAGGAGTTTCTTTTGCCACTTCAAATTTCTGCGTATAAGCTTGCAAAAGACATTGAAATACCTCAAACAAGAATTTCAGAGATTTTAAAGGGAAACAGAAGAATTACTGCTGATACTGCATTGCGACTGAGTATATATTTTGGGAACTCGCCAAAATTTTGGCTTGGGCTACAAGCCGATTTTGATCTTGAAGAAGAGTTACAGACAAAAGGTACTTCTCTAAAAACTATAAAATCTTTCGATGCAAAAGTAGCCTGAAGATTTTCAATTTTCTTTCCCCACATCATCAATAGCCCTTCTGTGTTCAGCACCCATAGATTTAAATTGTGTTGGTGTCATTCCAATTAACTTTTTAAACTGCCCGCTTAGATGCTGGGAACTGCTGTAGCCAAGATTGAAAGCAATCTGGCTTAAGGAAAGCTCATCATAAATAAGCCATTCTTTTGATTTTTCTAACTTTTGGAGAATAAAAAATTGTTCAATGGTAATGCCTTCCACTTCTGAAAATAATTTGCTGATAGAAGAATAATCCTTGAATATTTTTTTACTCAAAAAGGAATGAATGCTAAAATGCTCTTCGATATTCCCTTCCTGAACCTTTTGAATCAACAGCGTTTTTATTTTCTCAATCAATTGTGTTTTCTGGTCATCTAATAATTCAAAACCTACTTTCTCCAAATCTTCGGAAAATCTTTGTAATTGTTTTTTACCGGGTGATTTTATCAATTCAATTTCTCCCAACTGCACATATTTTGATTCAAGACTATTTTCTTTCAAAATATTCTCGACGCTCATAATGCAGCGTGGACAAACCATATTTTTTATAAAAAGTTTCATTATAGATTTGATTAAAATTATTTATTCCTCATTGGTTTCAGCGCTTCTGTCCACTTCAATAATTCATGAAGCATAATACCGGCGGATTTAGTTTCCAATTCATTACCATGGAAATTACCATTCTCATCAATTTGCTTCTCAAAGAATGAAATGCTCACACCTTCAAACAGCGGCACCAGTTTTACCGTAGTCATTGCCAGTTTACACATTTGAGCAGACCGCAAACCTCCTGAAATACCACCATAACTAACCAGGCCAGCAGGTTTATAATTCCATTCTTTAAATAAAAAATCGATCGCATTTGATAATGTTGGCGGCATGCTGTAATTATATTCAGGAATTACAAACACAAATGCATCTGCTTCATCGATTGTTTTACTCCATTCTTTAGTATGTTCTTTTGTATATTTTTGTAAACGCGGGTGATAGGGTTCATCTACAAAAGGAAGATTTATTTCTGCCAGGTCTAATACCTCTATACTAAAAGCAGGATCTTTTTTTGCAATTTCAATAAACCAATTGGCAACTGAAATTCCCTTTCTTCCTGGACGTGTGCTGGCGATAATTATTTTTAATTGAAACATTATTTTCGCTTTAATATAATTGAAGTATTTTCAAAATTAATTTATTAAAAGCATTTTCTCGCTTTCATATGTCATTAGAGAAATCGTCTTGCGCGTTGCATTAAGACCACAATCAAATCCAGGATATAATTATAAAAGTTTCAGTTATTAAAATTGTTAATACCTGAAAATAATTCAGCAATCATTTTTGAAGAAGCGATGCAATCAATTACCGGGAAGGCACAAATTAATCCGTGCGAAAAAACGATTCTCTAAAATACCAAAGTCTGAATAGAATGCGGCAGTGATGTAACTTCAGCCGCTTTGCCATTTACCCAAAGAAAATAATTAATTTTCGTATCGCCTTCATTCATCACTACAGTAGCAATAGTCCCATCCTCATTCCTAAAAGCTGTGGTTTGCAACACACTTCTGCTGGATGAACTAACAATTCTTTTGGCACCCGGATGAATGAATTTGGAAAACTGCCCAATATAATAATAAGAGTTAGTATAAATCAACTCACCCGTTTGCGTATTGGCGTGTACCGGTGCAAAGCAAAAATTACCAACATGATTTGGGCCGCC
Source organism: Ginsengibacter sp. (assembly GCA_039937595.1). GTDB lineage: Bacteria > Bacteroidota > Bacteroidia > Chitinophagales > Chitinophagaceae > Ginsengibacter. The sequence goes on from JBDTGD010000239.1 coordinate 4,791, forward strand.
ATGCTCATCCAATAAGACATTCCAATCCGTCCAACCTACCGTACCGTTATTAAAATCATGTATCATAGATTCACCATATCTTTCATCCAATTTCCAGTCATGTATTTTATTGATATCAAAAGCTTCATTGCATCCTTCTGTAAAAAGTAAATTTTTACCTTGAAATGCTTCATGCACCAATGCTACATTATCATACATAGGCTTGCCGCCAGTCCAGGTTTCATACCAATGAAACCCGATGCCCCATAAATATTTTGCCGATTCCAGATCACTTAACAAAGTAGAAGCCCTTTGATAGATTAAATCACGATTGTGATCCCAGCCGATTATTTTTTTATCACCAAGTCCTTCGCTTTTCATTACCGGGCCTAAATCATTTTTTAAGAAATCTCTTTCTTCATCTGCAGTGTAGTTGCACGATTCCCATGTTTGCTTTGCCATTGGTTCATTCTGAATAGTAATTCCCCATACAGGAATCCCTTCCGCTTCATAAGCTTTAATAAATTTGGTGTAATACATCGCCCAGCTATGGTAATATTCCGGCTTCAACTTTCCTCCATGAAGCAGGTCATCATTGGTTTTCATAAAAGCAGGTGGGCTCCACGGGCTTGCAAACAAAGTTAATTTCCCTCCTGCAGCTGACATCGCATCTTTTATAAAAGGAATTTTAAATTGCTTATCATGATCAATGCTAAAAGTTTTCAACGCTGAATCGCCTTCCTTGATGTAAGTATAGCTCCCACTCGAAAAATCGCAACTGCCGATATTGGTTCTTGCTAAAGTGTAACCAATGCCTTTGTCTTTACTATAATAAGCGGTTAATATCTCCTGTTGTTTATCTTTTGGAAGTTTAAAAAAGGTTTCTGCAGAAGCGTCCGTTAAAGCGCCAC
>JBDTGD010000240.1:0-10942 GCA_039937595.1 Ginsengibacter sp.
TCACTTCTTTTTGTTGGTTTGCTGTTCCTGTCATTGAGCCATCTGGGGTTTTAGTGGTTTGGTGGCAGGAATAGAGAAAGGCTGTGAATAGTAAAATAATTAAGGCGCTTGTTAGTTTCATTTTTAAAAATTTTGTTTGGTGAATAATAAAACCACCCACTTTATTTTAATTTTTTATTCTCAATATTCGCTACACTAATATTTAATTCGGTCGTATCAATTTCCATTTGCTTTTTTTTAAAACTATGCAATCCCCAATACAAAAGAGTTGCTGCCACAAAAAACACTACGAGACTTATCATCTCGTTTGCTTTTAAATGATACAAGAAAAATACGCAGATTGCAACGGATAACACCGGGACCAGATTTCCTCCCGGAATGGTAAATCCCTTGTTTTTCATTTCAGGCATTCTTCTGAATTTAATCACAGAAAGCGAAACTGCTATGTAGCCCAAAAGTGCACTGGCAACTGAAAACATAGCAAGTGTTCTGAAGCCTCCGAGAACAGCAAACAGAAAGCCCACTGTGGAGAACGCCAAAATGGACAGGTAAGGTGTTGCATATTTTTTATGTACTTTTTGAAAAACAGCTACAGGTAAAACATTATCGCGGGAGATAGCAAACAAACTCCTGGGAACATTTAAGGTCATTCCACTAATGGTGCCAAACATAGAAATTGCCGTGCCGAGCAGGATGAAAGTAAATCCAAATGGGCCGAAAATTATTTTGCCTGCGACAGCAATGGGAGCTGATGCTTCAGAAGAAAGATGGCTACCTAAAATACCTTGCGCAATGGTTTGAATCGCCATATAAAATAGTATCAAAAAACAGATACTTATAATTACGGAACGTGGCACGGTGCGTCCCGGATTTTTGATTTCCCCGCCAACCGAGAGGCCTGTCTCTCCACCCAAATAAGCGAAAAATAAAATGAGGGAAGCATCCCCCACTTGTTGGTAACCGGGTACAGCGGCCCACTTCAGATTATTTATATTAACAAAGAAAATCCCAACAATGATGAATAAAATTAGTGGAAGCAATTTGGCTATGGTATTAAATTTTACCAGGCCTACTCCTTGCTTTACGCCAACAACGTTAATGATTGCCAAACCGAAAAACAGGAAAATGAAGGATGCAATCCGTATTATATTAAAATGAAACACAGGAAAAACAACCGCTAAACTATCAACCAATGCGTTAGCGATAGCAGCGGTAGCGCTTATAGTCGAAAAAAAAAGAATCATAAAAACTATAAACCCGGGATACTTGCCAAAAGCAGTTTCTACATAAGTATAAGCGCCGCCTGACTTGCTTGTCTTGCTGCCTACTTCGACAAAACAAAGCATAATCAGCAGCATCAGAAAGCCGCAAAACGCATAAGCAATTACAGAAGCCGGGCCTAGAATTCCTGCAACAATTGCTGGCAGTACAAAAATACCCGAGCCAATAATGATATTGATCATATTCGCAGAAAGCCCCCAAATGCCTATTTCTCTTTTTAAGCCTTCGTCTGTTTTGGTTGTTGACATGTTTATTTTGGTTTGATAAGAATTGGGTCTTATTTATTTGTTTACTGTTGATTTTGCAAATGCCACGATCTTTTACTACCAACTTTTATGTGACGGGGCAAAGCCTCCCAAAAGCATATTAGGTGCAGTGAAACACACATCAGCAACAACAGCATTAAAATTGCAAGCGCAAAAGAATAAAAATCAGCACTCGCGTTTTTAAAAATACAAGGAACAAAACTGAGATAGGAAAGCATTCAATCCCGCAATTTTCATAGAGCGTAGATTACCGTTGCTAAAGTAATCGATAATTTAGCTGGGATATAGACTGATGTCATAAGTAAATGTCATATAATAGTCATTTAAATTTTTACCCTGGTCCGTAGCCTGTGATGTTTATCAGTAAAGCAACAAATACACCTGTTTTTTATTTTGCTGATTTCTATTTCCGTGATTCGTGTCACGAGCCATTTCGTTTTCACCAGTAAATCAACAAAAAACTTTGTTTTTCATTTCCTAAGTTCAAGTAGTAAGTGCAACAGGGAAGAGCCGAAAATCTACCTTTGTTATTGCAACATTAAGAGTTACTAAGGCCCATGTCGCCACGAACCATTTAATACTGTTGTGCTCATTTTGTGAATACACGACTAAGCGATTTGTTTTTTATTTATATTCTTCAACTGAGCCCACAATAAATATTGCACCGCCTGTAGCAAAATTTGGAATATCTGCTGCCGTTGCCTGCCCTTCAGGGGAACTCAATGTTGCCTCCATGGCTTCCTGTGTTTCAAACCAGAACTCGAACATCCGGTAATAAAGACCCTGGCTTCCATCAGGGGCGCTAAGGAATTTGGTGGCTTCAGACCGGGAATGTCCTGTTATTTTTAATGCAATCGGCATATGCGTATTTGCATAATAATCTTCAAAAGCTGCGGGGTCTGCAGGATGCCCGTAAAGCACTGTTAGCTTGATCATTGTTTAAAGTTTTAATTTGTTGATGTTGATAACGGATGCCAACCATTCGAAAGTTGGCATCCCTGAAATAGGTTTTTTTACATCTCCTCCTTTGTTACTTTTGAAAAATCTCCATAAATGTATTCCCTGACTATCTTGCCGTCATTATTGAACTCATCGAATACGACCATTGGAACTTTGATGATTTCTCCGCTTTTCTTTGATTTTCCGGTCCAGGTCCACCATGACTGCACTATTTTGGCGTCTTCTTTTTTGTAATTCAGGTAATCCGGATAGCCCTGGGGAATTTGTTTTACATCATCGAAATGCTCAAAATCTTTCTTCCATTCATTCATGGCATCAGCTATAGGAATAAATTTTTCCATTCCTGATGACCACCATTTTGCGGTATCGGAATATATATTTTTAAGGGTAGCCCAATCCTGCGCTTCGTAGGCTTTAGTGGTATTATTAACCACATCAATATAGGGATGCTTAATGTAAATGGTTCCGTTTTCTTCCTGTTGGCAAAAAGCAGTCAATCCAAAAAGGAATAAGGCCGCTGTAATGAGAATTTTTTTCATTTTTTTAGTTTTTGTTTTCCCTACTCGTTTGGCTTTCCGTGCCGTAGGCAGGCAGTTCGGAAACGCCACCGCAAAAAATGCCTGTGCGGAACAAGCCCGTTTTTTAAAGTGATGGCTGGGCTTCACTTTTATTTTATTCAGCTTCGTTATAAAATACAATTTTGGGTGCTCCTTCCACGCCGGCGCTCATCATCAATTTTTCTTATCTGCAGAAGACATAGAGGCTTAAGTCTTAGCCATATCAATAATATCAAAAACAAGATGCGCTGAATTAGAACCCGGAATGCCACGGGCTAATACTACATCCACCAAACAATCACTGGCTCTTTTTGCCGAACCTTCTGCATAAAACACTTTAGCCATGCGTCAAAGTCTTTTATTTTATATGTTACATATACCCACTGTTTTTCTTAAATTTTATAAAAGAAATTATTGCTTAAGAATATCGACAGCGTTTTATTTGCTGGTATCTCACAAATATGTGTACACGAAAAAACAGAAAAACTTGATTGCGTTATTATTAGCTGCTAAAACTGCTATTTAAAAATCCATAGAAAGTTTATATGCATCAATAATATTTTTCGGTAATAGCGTAGTAGTTTAACAGGAACTGATTCGTTACATAAACGTAAACCAAATAAGTATTGGAATTCTGGTTTTGCGAAGGTAGATGAAAACTATTCGAACAGTGGATTTATTTAGCGGGGAAATCTTAATGAGAAGCTCTTTAATCGTTTTGGGGAATAATTTACAGCAAAGCAAAAAATAACTGTGATTCTTATTCCGAACTATTTACAACAGAGCTGTCCTGGTTATAAGTTTAGCTAATTTGTTCTTCCAGTAAATCTTTCCAAATAAGCCAATCATTAAACCGCGTTGATCGAAAGTCTGACAAGTGAAAAATCTATATTCTTATTTCCGCCCACTTACTCAACATTTCCTGCCACTTGCTCATTAGAGTTTGATATTCGCCATCAAATGATTTAATTTAAGCTTGTAAAAAATTAAAATAAACATCCAATGTAGGATTAAGAAAAGTCTTCGGTTCAATAATTAATGCTAAAAAATAAGTTGTATGGAAAAAGAATTCTTCGCGGCTATTATTTCTTTCCTCGTTATTGCAGCTATTTCCTGCGATAGCCAAAGTAAAAGTGATGCGGTAAAACAAGCAACCGATATTCAAAAAATGGTAAAGGAACGTTCTCCCGGTTACATAGCCACCAATGCGGAATTTTACATGAAGGCAAAAATAAACGGGAAAGATTGGTCTGCCGATGAAATGATGGCATCTGACAGAGCCGGAAGAATAGTAGGCAAACTTAATGGAGAAAGCATCAGCCTTCCATTCGAATTGAGGTATGCCAAAACTGGAGCAACAACGAATTTTAAAAATCATGCCGTTGATATTTATATGAAAGATGACGTGGGCATTTGGGGCGGCAGGATGGGTGAAATGGAATTTACAAAAGTGGGCGACAACTATGCTGAAGGTAAATTTTATGTTACCGCCACCGGCCTCGATTCAGACAAACAGCTTACGATAACGGAAGGTACTTTTCGTATTCCGCTGACCGGTGAATAACATGCCAAAAGAAAATTCGGTGAAATAAAAATTTTAATCGATCTATATTTTAAGCTCTTATTGGCTCTAATAATCGAAGCCGCAAACGAGTCTCCGTTAAAAAAGAACGTTGTAGTCATACATAAATATACCTTACCTGTGCTGCCATGAGGGAAATCCCACGCATTTAAGAATATAGCTTTAGGATAAATTTCATGATACCCAATCAATAGAGCCCAAAAGGTTATACCCGGCTTTCCTTTAGAGAACCAGGTTCGCAAACTCTATTTACGATAGTATAACTTTAAAAAAAACAATCATGGAACAAGTCAGAAACGAAGCCCTGCAAAAAATAATTTTAGCGATGGGTGAATGGGTCCTAACCATTTGCTTTATTCCGATCCCGACGATAACATGCACCCTACACGCAAGAATCCATACTTACGAAAGGACTTATCTGATGTTCAAAATATATCGGAGCCGGGTTTTTTCAAAGGACATCAGCCCAAAATATTTAATCTATGGAAACGAGATTTTGATTCGAAAGGAAATAACCCCACCAACGCATTAAAATTGCTGTTGGAAAAAGCTTCTAATAAACAGAAAGAATATAAGAGAATCGCGATTCCTTGTGTTGAGGGGTTTCATTTTATTAAAGTAGAAGATATCGTTTACATGGAAGCCAGCAGCAATTATACTAAATTTTATATGGCTAATAACAACAAACATACCGTGAGTAAAAGCCTGAAAGAATTTGAGAAATTGTTATCCAATGAGACGTTCATACGCATCCATCATTCCTTTATCATTAATAAAGAATTTGTTGAAAAATATATCCGTGGTGAAGGTGGCCAGGTGGTACTTTATGGAAATATTACACTCGATATTTCTAAAAGAAAAAAGAGGGATTTCTTAAAAGCGGTAGGAAATTAGCAACAATTTAAAAAGGTAAGATTTTAATGTCCATCTAAGAAAAATTAGTACTTAGTTTTCTTTAAAGTACTGCTCCATTGTTCAGTAAACAAACAAATAAAGCAATATCCTAATTGCATTTGTTTTGCATAAAAGATGTAGAGGAATTTTTATAATTGATGGAAGTCTTTTATATATAAGTCAGGTTTTTGAAAGAAAATGAAAAACCTGATTTGTGATGTTTATCTATGCAGTAAACCCGGAAATACTAAAGATTCCTGTTCTTAAGGTTATTAAAATAGCAAAGGTTCAACGGCATAAAAATAAGGATTTTCTATTTTTCCTGATTTATTTACTGTTCACTACATTTATTACCTTCATACTCTCTTTCCTATTTTTCCTTTTTTATAACTTCATTTTTACCGAAGTTTACACCTTCTATTTTTTAAATGATAGTCATGAATAAACAACTCACTCTTTTTATTATTTTAAATTTCGCTTTCCTGATTTTTGTAAATGCGCAACCGGAACACTGGCAGCAACATGTAAAATACAATATGAACTTGGATGTAAATGTGCAAACAAATATTATTAACGGCACTGAAAAACTGGAATACACTAATAATTCACCCGATAAATTATCCAAGGTATATTTTCATTTATACTGGAATGCGTTTCAGCCGGGAAGCGAGATGGACGTCAGAAGCCACGAGTTAGGAAAAATTTTGATCAATGGACGGCCTGATTGGGACACCCGTGTAATGGATCGCATTTCAAAATTGACACCTTCTGAAATAGGTTATCAGAAAATAAAATCTTTAAAAATAAATGGTGTGGAGCAACCGGTGATAGTTCATGGGACTATCCTGGAAGTAGATCTTACAAAAGCTATCCTGCCAAAAAGCAAAGTGATTTTTGATTTAGTTTTTGAAGCCCAGGTTCCTATACAGATAAGAAGAAGCGGAAGAGACAATGCCGAAGGAGTCCGCTATAGTATGAGCCAGTGGTATCCTAAATTATGCGAGTATGATTATGAAGGCTGGCATACGCCTCAATATGTAGCGCGAGAGTTTTATGGGGTTTGGGGAGATTACGATGTAACCATAAAAATTGATAAAAGTTATAAGCTGGGTGGCACGGGCGTTTTGTTGAATGCCACCGAAATTGGCTGGGGCTATGATAAACCCGGAACACCTCTAAAAAGTATTTCGTCCCCCGAACGTACCTGGCATTTTATCGGGAAAAACGTGCATGATTTTGTATGGGCTGCTGATCCGGATTACGAACACATTGTAAGAAATGTAGATCGTGTAACCATCAATGTGATTTATAAAAGAGACGATTCATTACAAAAAAAGTGGGAGGACGTTGCCGATGCTGCTGTCGCGGTTTTACCTTATATGGAAAAACGTTTTGGAAAATATGACTATCCGCAGTATTCATTTATACAAGGCGGTGATGGCGGTATGGAATATCCGATGGCTACATTAATAAAGGGTCCGGGCCTCGGTACTGTTTTCCATGAATGGATGCACAGTTGGTACCAGATGATGTTGGCTTCCAACGAGAATGAATATCCATGGATGGACGAAGGATATGCGAGTTATGGCGAAGGAGAAGTGATGGCGTATTATGACAAACTAAAGAACATTGAAGGCTCAAAAGAACTACCGCTCAATCATGCAGACGCTTATAAAAATTATTATTTTTTACAAAAGTCGAATCTGGCGGAACCCATGACAACGAATGCGGATCATTATAATACTAATATAGCTTACGCCGTAAACGCTTATTCAAAAGGTGAGATTCTATTGGTGCAACTCGGATATATTGTTGGCGATTCCGTAAGAGATAAAATATTGCTTGAGTATTATAAATTATGGCGGTTCAAACATCCCAATCCAAATGATTTTTTTAAAGTGGCGCAGGATGTAAGCGGGATCCAGTTAGGGTGGTACAAAGAGTATTGGCTGAACACGGTTAAATCAATTGATTATGGTATTGACAGTCTTTGGCAGGAAGGTGATGTGTCTAAAATTCGATTAAGAAGGATTGGTGAAATGCCTATGCCCATTGATCTTGAGCTGACATTCAAAGACAGTACCAAAGAATTGCATTACATCCCGATGGATATGATGCTTGCAAACAAGCCTGCAGAAAATAGCGAAAAGAGTTTCGTACATAAAGAGTGGAACTGGACAAATCCAACCTATACAGTAGAATTCAAGCATCCATTAAATCAATTAATAAAAGCCGAGATAGACCCTGCAAAAAGAATGGCTGATGTGAATTTGGATAATAATGTTTTGAAATTGAATTGGTAGTGCCGACGACCGATAACGGACGACCGACAACCGCTGATAGCTTCAGTGGTCGGTCGTCGGTGTTCGTTTAAACGGCATTCAAAATGTATTTCTCCTTAAAAAAATCTTCTTTAAAAATTTTTTTGATTTCCAAAATCCTGGGCTGAAGGCCACTTTCATGAATTTCTTTGGTAAGATCACCACCTTTCAGGCAAATCAATCCTGTAATCTTTTTTGGTTGATTTACCGGCTTTTTTTGGAGTAGAGGCCTGCTCCAATACCAAAGATCTTTTAATGGTGCTACTGCCCGGGAAACTACCACATCAAATTTTTTATTTTTGATATCTTCTGCGCGGATATGCTCTACCGTCACATTTTTCAATTCTATTGCGCCAGCGATTGCTTCTGCCACTTTTAGTTTTTTGTTGATACTATCTACTAAATGAAAATGAACGTTTGGAAAAAAGATAGCCAGTGGTATTCCGGGAAAGCCACCACCCGCGCCAAGATCCATAATATGGTACCCGTCAGGGAAACGGAATTGGGTGGCAATCGTTAAAGAATGTAATACGTGATGCTCATAAAAATGATCCATATCTTTTCTGGAGATGACATTTATTTTTTGATTCCATTCTTCATATAGATCTTTTAAGGCAGCGTATTGCCGCAATTGCTTCTCAGAAAAATCAGTGAAGTATTGGGTGAGAATTTGCATTTAAAAAATGGTGATGTTTATTTGTTTACTTGTACGCCGCACAGTGAATGAATATGTGCAAATAGGTTTATCCGGAATTAAAGATATTTTGTCTAAAAGATTGACTGGAATTTTTTCATCAAATTTCCTTCGCCAATATATTAGGCCGCTCATGATATACCTTCAGTATCATTTCCCCAAACAATGTATTAGCCCATGCAAACCATTTGCGTGTAAATTTTGTAGGGTCATCTTTGTGAAAAGATTCATGCATGAACCCCGTATCCGCATTAGTGTCTTTTAACATCTTTATACAATTTTTTATTTCGCTGTCACTTGTACTTGTTATTGCCCTTAGTATAATACTCATAGGCCATATATTATCGATCAGCGTATGTGGACTACCGCTTCCTTCGGCGTCTTTTCCTTTAAAGAAATATGGATTGCTGTCACTCAAAATAAATTTCCGGGTATTTTGGTAAATGCTGTTGTTGGTGGTAACGGCATCAATATAAGGTAAAGCCAGAAGGCTTGGAACATTACTGTCGTCCATGAATAATTGGTTGCCGAATCCATCTACTTCATAAGCATACATTTCTCCAAATTGAAGATGATGCGCGGTAGCATATTTTTTTAGTGCGGCATCAACTTCATTGGCAAGCGCAGTGCACTCTTTTGCAAAATTTTCATCTTTCAATATTTCGGAAGACATAATGGCAAGCTGCCGTAAAGAAACGACGGCGAATAAATTTGAAGGTATTAAAAAAGGAAAAATCGTAGCATCGTCAGATGGCCGGAAAACAGAAACGATCAATCCAACCGGCTTTATCGGGTTACCATAACCGTCACCCGGTACAGTATCTGTAGACCATGAAGTAGTTCTTCCAAAAGTATAAGGACCCCTGTCATGTTTGCGTTGTTGCTGTTTGAAGGTTTTTACAACCAGTTGCATCGCATCTTTCCATTGTGCATCGAATGGAGAAACATCACCGGTTTTTTTCCAGTAATTATAGGCTAAGCGGATAGGATAGCATAATGAATCCACTTCCCATTTCCTTTCGTGTAATTCAGGCTTCATCGTCGTATTATCTTTATCCCACTCACTACCTGTCGGGCCCTCATTAAACGCGTTGGCATAGGGATCAATCAAAATACATTTGGTTTGCCTGTTAATCACTCCGGCGATTAATTGCTGTAATTTTTTATCCTCATTCATTAATGGCAGATAAGGCCATACCTGGGCGCTGCTGTCTCGTAGCCACATAGCATGAATATCGCCGGTGATCACAAAAGTGTCAGGCCTTCCGTCAATCATTTTAAAAAATACCGTGGTGTCTAATGTGTTCGGAAAACAATTTTCAAAAAGCCACGCCACTTCGGGATCCTTGATTACTTTTTTCATTTTGGCGATTGTTGCTTCCACTGCAGTACTTGTGAAATTCCTATCCGCAAGAGGTGGACGTTTGCTCGTGAAGTCACCTGGTAACATCGCGGCTTTTAAAATACCCGGGGTAAATAAACTAAGGCTTGCTGCGCCTGATTGATAAAGAAATGTTTTTCTGTTCATAAATGAGATTATTTAGAAAATATTTGGTACGAATTTAAGGGAAGTTTTTTTGCCACGGATTACACGGATTAGCACGGATTGAAATTTATTTTGAGGAACCTTTGTTCGATCGGAAATTTTAAGAATAAAACCATCCTATTAGTAAAGGCAATGTGAAACCGGGATTTCAGAACCAGGAATTATGATTATTTAGTTTATTTACTGTAAAAATGGTGTGAAAGGTTATATTAAAAAAATCCGTATCAATCCGTGTAATCCATGGCTGTATCGCAAAATGTAATCCGTGCTAATCAGTGTAATCCGTGGCCACCTCATTTCCAACTCTTCTGAGGCTTCTTAAAAAGTGCCGAAGCAAAAATTAAATAATAAAAAAACATCCACATATCAAAAAATACAAACCACGGAAATAAGTCTTTTTCATCCAATTTCTCTGTGGTTTTAAAAATTACGATAGCCTGTACAATCAGTCGTATTCCAAAAACTCCCAAAACAATTCTCCAGTCGAAAAGGAATAAGGACGCAATAAATAAAGGATAAAAAAGAAAAAGTGAAAAGGCATAAAGCCCCAATAAAAATTTATGAATTCCTCTGTAATGCTTACTGGTGGTGTAATGGCGGTTCTTTTGCCGGAACCATTGTTCCCATGAAGTGGGCGGATCAGATAAGGTGAAGGCATCTTTGTCAATAACAATGGCAGTATTTTTTTTCGTGCTGGCCTTATTAATAAAAAGGTCGTCATCGCCTCCGGGAATGTTGTTATGGGCTGAAAATCCTTTGTGACGAAAAAAGACTTCTTTCTTATAGCCCAGGTTTCGTCCCACTCCCATATAAGTCATCCCCCTTTCAGCATATGATAAAT
>JBDTGD010000241.1:0-9202 GCA_039937595.1 Ginsengibacter sp.
TTAAAAGCGATACTTCAATAAAACAGGTATCGCTTTTTTGTTGCCACAGATTACACACCTGCCTGACTGCGTCAGGCAGACAAGGATTCTTTTGCCACGAATTACACGAATGAGCACGAATTGAAAAAACCAGGAAGGTTTTTAAAACCTTCCTGGTTTGCAAATCAGTAAACCAACAAATATTCGTGATTCTTATTTCCTGAAATCAGGAAAATAAATTCGATACATTGTAAACTCCTTAGCATGTCCTTCTACTTTGGAATTGACTTCCTGAACTTGTTGAAGTGAGGGTTGGGATGAGCCTTAAAAGAGATTCCCAACTTTTTAAAAAGTTGGGAATCTGTTTTACCTTGCAGTGAACAAGCTAAGCTACCAGTAGGCAGGCAATTAATATAAATTTCTATTCTTTATTTTAGCTGATTGCCATCAGCATCCAGTTCAATAATATGATATCCAAAATCTTTTAATCCCGGTAAAAACAAATCTTTATCGCCCACCAACAGGATATTCATCTTATTGATGTCAAAATATTTTTTTGCGAGGCCATCAATTTCGTCATTAGAAATATTATTGAGAATTTGCGTTTGTTGTTCAACAAAATTGGCTGGCAAGTTATACATAAGTATCCTGCTGATAAACGAAGCTTTCTGTGCACCTGTTTCATAATTTCGTGCATCACTTTGCCCTATTGAGTTTTTCATAAAAGTAACTTCGTCTTTATCCGGGCCGGAAGTGTTGTAATTTTTCATTAGAGATAACACTTCTGCTAAAGCACTGTCTGTAGCATTGGCACGTATTCCACTGCTAAAATAGAATGTGCCCGTATATTTATCTCCTGTAAATCCTGAACGTGCACCATAAGTCCAGCCTTTATCTTCACGAAGCCGGATGTTCAGCCGACCATTGAATCCGCCGCCGAGGTTATAATTTGCCAATGTAGCCTTGTAATAATCTCCGGTAGCATCATATTTCATACCGGTTACATATCCCACACGGAATTCTGTTTGTGCAGCATTGGGGATATTCACAATATATATTTTTGTTTTCTCCACTTTAGGCGCATCGGGTAGGGACGGTAGCGTAATTGCTCTTGTGGTTAACTGATTTAAGAAATTCAACTTTGATAAAATATCATTTTCTTTCACATCACCCACAACTACTACATTTGCCCCGTTAGCAGAAATATAATTGTCATAATAGTTTTGTATATCGTTTAAAGAAATATTTTTTAATGTTTCTTCTGTTCCATAATCCGGTATTCCCTCAATATTGTTTTCTCCATAATTTAATTTGTCAAAAACCACATTCGCAACAGAAGAGGCCTGGCTTTTTGAATTTCTTATGTTTGCCAGTAATTGTTTTTTAATACGTTCAAATGCTTCTTCTGTAAATTTAGGCTCCAGCATTTTTTCCTGTAAAATATCAAGGGTTTTAGATAAATTTTTTGATAAAGACTGAACAGAAAAAACAATATTATCGGTGGTATTATCCACTCTGATCACGCTACCTAATTTATCCAAAGCGAGACTGATTTCTTCACCGGTTCGTTTTTTAGTATCCTCATTCATCATAGAAGCAAAAAGGCTTGCCACTCCGGCTTTTGAAAGATCATTCTGCTCAAGAATAGTCCCTCCTTTGAGATAAATATTCAAATTTACTACAGGTATTTCCTTGTTTTCAACACCAATAGCAGTAACACCATTTGCCAAAGTCTTCCTCCAGAAATCAGGTACTTTTACAACGGGATTTGGTCCGGAAGGAGGTTTCACACTTCTGTCGAAATTGTCGTTGGGTTTTATGTATTTTAATTGATCATATCCATAATGTGGCCTTTCATAATGACTGCTGTCAACAGTGAAATTATCCGCTGCTGCTATAAGGTCTTCCTTTCCCTTTGGTAATACGCTCAACACTACTGCAGATTTATTTTTGATGTATTTATCATAAACGCGCATCACATCCTCTTTGGTAACTTTGTTATACATATCGAGCAGTTTGCCGATCATGTTTGGATTACCGGTAAAGGTTTCAAACGCCGCCAATTGAGATGCTTTGCCTGACACACTTGCCAGGCGATTGATGGTGCTGCTTTCGAAGCCGTTTTTAAATTTTAAAATATCATCATCCGTTACTCCTTTTTTCTCAAAATCTGTTAATGATTCATTGACGAGTTTTTCCATTTCGGCAAGATTGTGACCCGTCAAAGCCGTTACAGAGAAAACAAAGGTTCCCGCCAATTCATCCAGACTGCTATAAGAAGAAGCACGCAATGCTTTTTGAGTCTTTATTAAATGCTGATAAAGAAAAGAAGTTTTTCCTTGTCCCAACACTTGAGCAAGACAAGCAAGCGGCGCCATATCCGCACTAAAATCCCGAACAGTAGGATACGTGATCTGGAGCATCGGAAGTTTTGCATAATTATCTGTATAACTTACATATTCTGTTTGAATAAGTTTTACAGGCGGTAACTGTACCGGTTTTATTTCAGAGCCACGTGGAATAGAACCAAAGTATTTTTCTACCATTTTAATCACGTCCTTAGTATTTACATCTCCTGCAATGGTGAGTGTCGCATTGTTAGGGCCATACCAGCGGAGAAAGAAATGTTTGAGATCATTTACGTTTACGCGATCAAGGTCTTTTACATAACCAATAGTGAGCCATGAATAAGGATGACCATAAGGATAAAGGGCTTTTGAGGTTACTTCACCTGCAAGTCCATAAGGCCTGTTATCATAATTCTGGCCTCTTTCGTTTTTTACTGTCGCCCGTTGAATTTCAAATTTTTGTTGGGTCACAGCATCTAATAAAAATCCCATACGGTCGCTTTCCAGCCACAGCATTTTTTCCAATTGGTTACTGGGGACGGTTTCAAAATAATTGGTACGATCCCTGTTGGTACTGCCATTAAGCGTTCCTCCGGATTCTGTAACCACTTTAAAATGCTCTTTGTCGGCCACATGATCACTTCCTTCAAACATCATATGTTCAAAAAAATGTGCAAATCCGCTTTTGCCTATTTCCTCGCGTGCGGATCCTACATGATAGGTAACATCTACATGCACCACCGGATCACTGTGGTCTTCGGAAATGATTACAGTGAGTCCGTTAGGTAATACATATTTTTCAAAAGGAATAACGATTTCGTCTCCTTTTTTTACTACTTTTTGTTCAAGCTTTGCTTGTGAAAATACCATAACGTTAATTGAAAAGATCATTAATAAAAGGCATATAACTTTTTTCATAGATGTCTTAATTCGGTTTCTCGCAATATAACCACTATCTACAAAAAAATTACCTAATTTTTATGAATGGGAATGGCATGGTTCAATTGATTTGCCATTAGAAGGAATTACAAAAAAATGGGATTAGTTTCCTTCTTTACCGTTACCCGGTTTGATACTGTTGATCCAAACTCGCCGGATTTCTCTAAAATGAAAATTCTGATAATTTGTTGGCCTACTGTCTGAAAGTGTGCGAAGATTCGATAAACCTTTAAAATAAAATTACTTTTCAGAATTCTATTAACTTGTGTCTAGACAATTTTTCGCTTCCCGAAAATAAATAAGCATCTAAAAAACCCATATATCTTTTAAATTTGCACATACAACAATAACAATGGAAAAGAAAGAAGAGGTTTTGCAGGAAGTGGTAATTAAGTTTGCCGGCGATAGTGGTGATGGGATGCAGCTTACAGGTACACAATTCACCAACAATACTGCTTTGTTAGGAATTGATCTCGCTACATTTCCCGACTTCCCGGCAGAGATAAGAGCTCCGTTAGGAACGCTTCCCGGTGTAAGCGGTTTTCAACTTAGATTCTCGAGCGATAGAGTTTATACCCCTGGAGACATGAGCGATGTATTGGTGGCTATGAATGCAGCGGCTTTAAAAACAAATCTAAAAACATTAAAAAAGAACGGTAAGATTATCGTCAATATTGAAGGGTTTGATGTAAAGAATTTGCGATTGGCAAATTATACGGATGGTATAAGCCCGCTGGAAAACGGCAGCCTGGATGGATATGAGGTCATTAAAATAGATGTAACCAAACTTACCCGGGAAACGTTAAAAGATTTCACACTTGGTACGAAGGAAAAAGACCGTGCAAAGAATATGTTTGTTCTTGGTTTTTTATATTGGATGTATAATCGAAAACTGGACAATTCTATTAATTTTTTAAAAGAAAAGTTTGCCAAAAAGCCGGATATTCTCGAAAGTAATATTAAAGTGTTACAGGCTGGATATAATTATGGTGACACCACAGAAACCTTTACTACAAGATACTCGGTGCGCAAAGCAAAGATGCCCCCAGGCAATTATCGAAGTATCATGGGCAACCAGGCATTAGCTTATGGCTTAATTGCTGCTGCGCAAAAAAGTGGCTTACAATTATTTTTAGGTTCTTATCCTATTACACCCGCAAGTGATATTTTACATGAACTTAGTCGTCATAAAAATTTTGGGGTAAAAACGTTCCAGGCTGAAGACGAAATAGCTGCTATCAGTTCAGCAATTGGCGCTTCTTATGGTGGAAGCCTTGGAGTAACGACCACCAGTGGACCGGGAATGGCATTAAAATCAGAAGCGATGGGGCTTGCTATGATGCTGGAAATTCCCTTGCTGATTTGTGATGTGCAACGTGGGGGGCCGTCTACAGGATTGCCTACCAAAACAGAACAAAGCGATTTAATGCAGGCGTATTATGGGAGGAACGGCGAAAGCCCGATGCCAATTGTGGCGGCCTCCACGCCGAGCGATTGTTTCAGTGCTGTATATGAAGCGGTACGGATTGCAGTGCAACACATGACGCCTGTTATATTTTTAAGCGATGGGTATATTGCAAATGGCGCAGAACCCTGGAAATATCCTGAAAGTAAAGACTTACCGCCGATTGAAGTGAAATTTAAAAAAGGACTTGACGAAAATGAAGAAACTTTTCAGCCCTACTTAAGAGATAAAAACCTGGTGCGTGCATGGGCAGTGCCTGGATTTGCAGGGCTTGAACATAGGGTAGGCGGACTGGAAAAGCAGGACATTACCGGAAATGTGAGTTATGATCCCGATAACCATCAACTGATGGTAAAGATCCGCCAGGAAAAAATAGACAAAATCGCGGATGATATTCCTGAACAAACAATCGACAACGGCCCCGAAAAAGGGAAAGTGTTGGTATTAGGCTGGGGTAGCACCTATGGAGCAATAAAAAGCGCTGTGACAGATTTGTTGAAAGAGGGCCAGTCTGTGTCGCATGTCCATCTCCGTTATGTTCGCCCTTTTCCAAAAAATCTGGGTAGTTTAATTAAGAATTTTGAAAAGATTTTGATTCCGGAATTAAACAATGGCCAATTGATAAAAATAATTAGAGATCAATATTTAGTTGACGCAAAGGGTTATAATAAAATTAAAGGAATTCCATTGACCAAACAGGAATTGGTTGAAGAAATAAAGAAGATGCTTTAAAACTGGTTCAATTCTTTTCCTTGAGAGCCGGCTCCACTACTTTTTTATAATATTTACAAACAGGCCTTAATCCGCAGATACTACATTTAGGATTTCTTGCTACACAAATGTACCGGCCATGCAATATCAGCCAGTGATGTGCGGTATGAATAAGATCTTCGGGGAAATTTTTTACTAACTGCTTTTCTACTTCGAGCGGGGTTTTCGCATTCTTGACCAGCCCAATTCGATTGGCTACCCTGAAAACATGCGTATCAACCGCCATATTAGGTTGATTATCTAAAACAGATGTAATTACATTAGCCGTCTTTCTTCCTACACCGGGCAATTTCATTAATTCATTTACTGTCATAGGAATTTCGCCACCGAAGTCTTCCATTACCATTTTAGCCATACCAATTAAATGATTGGTTTTATTATTGGGATAAGAGATACTTTTTATTAAAGGAAAAAACCTTTCAGGAGTAGTATGGCTTAATGATTCTAAATCCGGATAAGATGCAAAAATTGATGGTGTCGTTAGATTCACCCTTTTATCTGTACACTGCGCAGAAAGTATAACGGCCACCAATAACTGATAAGGAGTGTCGTATAATAATTCAGTTTTGGCGTCGGGGCTGTTTTGTACGAAATAATTTATTACAAATTGATATCTCTCTTTTGTAGTCATAAAAAATCCTGCCTTTTAGGGCAGGATAAAAATAAGTTATAAATTTTAAAAATCAGCGCGTAGTCATTTGCTCATGTTTCTTAGAAGCGTATGACATGATTTTGTCAAGCGCTTCTTGTCTTGGAGAAACCTTAATTTCGTCTAACTTACCGTGGGCGCTCAATAATTTATCGTAAGTATCACGCAAGTTCCAATCAGTTTGCAGTGCAGCCTTAATCTGAGCTGATTTTTGGTCGGAAGTTTCCTGGTATATATATCTTACCAGTTCTTCCGGTGTAATTTTGATCATAAAAATGTTGCTTTAATAAAAAATAAATATTCTATCCGCTTTTAAAACGCATTCTCATCAGAAATATTGCTTATGCCGCTTACTTAATAGCTGAGGAATCAAAAGTGACAATGTAAAGGTCTTCATTATCTTTTTTCATCAAATACCTTTCCCTTGCATACTTTTCCAATGTTTCAGGATTGGTTTTTAGAAGTTCTGATTCTTTTTCGGTATTATTGATAAGCAGTGCCATGTTCTTCTCATTTTGCCTTAGCTTATTTAATTCCCGGATTCTCTTAATTTGTAATGGTATATCATTTCTGTCAAAGAACATCATCCATACTGCAAAAGCTATGCCTGTTATTAAATATTTGCTGGTGAATATGTTTCGAAGCGTTTTCATCGTGATGTAATAATTGTTCAGTGATGAGTAAAAAGTGATGAGTGATTAGTACTGAGTGACATCTGATAACTAACAACTAATAACTATTCCCCCTCGTCATTTTCCAAATTTAATCTTTCCTTTCGGAAAAACAGCGCTGGTGCCTAACAATTCTTCTATACGAATCAGTTGATTATATTTTGCTATACGGTCGGTACGGCTGGCGGAACCTGTTTTTATTTGACCACAATTTAATGCGACAGCAAGATCAGCAATGGTGGTATCTTCTGTTTCGCCGCTGCGATGGCTCATAATAGTATTGTAGCCATTGTTCTGGGCCATAGAAACTGCGTTTATGGTCTCAGTTAGTGTGCCTATCTGGTTCACTTTTACCAATAGCGCATTAGCAATATTTTCATCAACTCCTTTTTGCAACCTTTTTACATTAGTTACAAAAAGATCATCACCTACCAACTGAATCTTTTTGCCCAGCCTTTCGGTCATCAATTTCCAACCTTTCCAGTCGTCTTCTGCCATGCCATCTTCAATAGAAACAATTGGATATTGTTTCACCCAATTTTCCCAATAATCAACCATTTTTTCAATGCTTAATTTTTTGCCATCCGATTTATGAAAATGATATACTTTTTTATCAGACAGATACATTTCGCTAACCGCGGGATCCATTGCGATAGCTACCTGTGAGCCGGCTTTGTACCCTGATTTCTGAATCGCTTCCATTACAGTTTCAATAGCCTCTTCATTACTTTGGATATTAGGAGCAAAGCCGCCCTCATCCCCCACATTCGTGCTATATCCTTTCTTTTTCAAAACCGCTTTCAAGGAATGAAAAATCTCAACGCCGCACTGTAACGCTTCGCTGAAGGAAGATGCTCCGACAGGCATTACCATAAATTCCTGGAAGTCTATTTTATTATCAGCATGTGAGCCGCCATTTAAAATATTCATCATTGGGATAGGAAGAATTTTGGCATTAGTACCACCAACATATCTATAGAGAGGAAGATTAGCTTCCAGCGCTGCGGCCTTTGCAACAGCAAGGCTTACCGCAAGAATAGCATTAGCGCCTAACTTGCTTTTATTCTCTGTGCCATCAATGGTCAGCATCGCATGGTCGATACCTGTTTGATCGGCAACATCCCAACCCGTAAGCTTATCCGCGATTAATGTATTTACATTTTCTACAGCCTTCAACACGCCTTTTCCTAAATAAACCTTTTTATCCTCATCACGTAATTCAACAGCCTCATGAACGCCTGTGCTGGCTCCTGAGGGAACTGCCGCTCTTCCGAGGTAAGCATTTTCAGTAAGGACATCTACCTCTACCGTTGGATTTCCGCGGCTGTCTAATATTTGACGGGCATGTATATTTGCAATGTAACTCATGGTATTTTTTAATTTTTAAATTTAAGAAGTGTGTTGGTTTTGAAATTTAATAATGATTATTAGTTCTTTTCAGCCTGTGCTAAACTTTCTTTACCTCTTCAGTCTCCACAATTTTATTTTATCACGGGCAAATCTACCAATTTTGAATCTCTTCAAAAATTTCCGTCTGCTTTTGTTACACTATTTTTTATTTTGATTCTAAGATGAACAATGCTGGTAATTGAAATTCAGAAAACAATTGCCACGGTCTTTAGTCCGGGCAAGAAGTGAAAAATGTAAACGGCTTAGCCAAAAAGTATTTAAATATATGGAAGGACAGTTTAGTAAACAATGAAAAGAAATCAATTTGGCTGAAGCCAACTGCAACAATCACATATCCACGACCTAAAGGTCATGGCAACTATCCCGGCCAACTGGATTTTCTCCGGGCAAACATTTTGAAAATATTGGGTATCATAATCGTCCAGGATATAAAACTGTCCTCGGATGTTCAATATATTTGTGATCATTTACCGCTAAAACCTAAACAAATGAAAAAACTATCTATCGTAATTATCTTATTTTTTACCCTCTTCAAAGCTAGCGCCGACGAAGGAATGTGGCTGCCGATGTTGCTTGGCCAGCAGGTGTATGATGATATGGTGAAGCACGGACTTAAGCTTACAAAGGAGCAGCTATATAGCATTAATAAGCCTTCTATAAAAGATGCCATCGTAATATTCGGCGGCGGATGTACCGGCGAAATTGTAAGCAGCCAGGGTTTAATCTTTACCAACCACCATTGCGGATATGGTGTAATTGCAGGCTCCAGCACGGTTGAGCATAACTATCTTAAAGACGGATTTTATGCATATTCAAAAGACCAGGAAATAAAATCAGACCTCACTATCACTTTTCTTGAGCGTATTGTAGATGTAACAGATGAGGTAGAGCAGGGTTTAAAAGGTTTAAACTATGCAGACAGGGCAAAGAAAACTGGCGACGTTTATAAATCAATTACAGATAAAGTGCT
>JBDTGD010000242.1:0-4649 GCA_039937595.1 Ginsengibacter sp.
TTATGAAAAGACTGTTGATGCTTTTATTTTCAAAAGCATTTCGTATGGCAATGGCGAAAAGATCCGCCACCGAAACTACTTTTATTTTATCAGTTTTGTTGTTCTTAATAGGAATAGTATCACATACAACCAGCTCTTCTAAAACACTATTTTCTATATTTTGATATGCATTATTGCTTAATACGGGATGCGTACAAAATGCTCTTACGCTTCTGGCCCCTTTTTCCAGGAGCAATCCCGCACTTTTACACAGCGTGCCCCCGGTATCGCAGATATCGTCTATCAATACAATATCCCTATTGGTAACTTCCCCGATTACAGCCATACTTGCTATTTCGTTAGCCCTTCTCCGATGCTTGTCACATATTACCATATCCACTTCAAAATAACTGGCTATTTCCCTTATCCTGTTGGCACTTCCTACATCAGGCGCCGCAA
The DNA here is from genome assembly GCA_039937595.1 of Ginsengibacter sp. GTDB lineage: Bacteria > Bacteroidota > Bacteroidia > Chitinophagales > Chitinophagaceae > Ginsengibacter. Next base: position 439 of record JBDTGD010000242.1, read on the forward strand.
AAGTGAGATTCTCGAGATTCAAATCTTCAATATAAGGAATATAAATAGCCGATGCATCCAAATGATCTACCGGAATATCAAAATATCCTTGTATTTGCGGCGCATGCAAATCCATCGTAATTATTCTGTCTGCGCCTGCAGCCACGAGCATATTGGCCACTAATTTGGAGCCGATAGCCACGCGGGGTTTGTCTTTTCTGTCTTGCCGGGCATAGCCATAGTAAGGAATTACAGCAATTACTTTATACGCGGAAGCTCGTTTTGCGGCATCTATCATCAGCAGTAATTCCATTAAATTATCTGTCGGCGAAAACGTACTTTGTATTAGAAAAACGAATTGCCCACGGATGCTTTCAAGGTATTCCACACCAATCTCTCCATCGCTGAATTTTTGAATATTAATTTTCCCAAGAGGCTCGCCAAACCTTAATGCAATCTGTTTTGCAAGATATTGGGATCCTGTTCCTGAAAAAAGTTTTACGTTAGGATGCATATAAATAGTGTTAGGAATTATTAAGATAGAAAATAATTAGTTCCGCGAAATTATAATTAATATTTTTGGAAATAAACTCAATCACATGGAAAGTACTAACAAGTCATCCACTTCCATTAAAAACTGGGCAATTGATGATCGGCCGAGAGAGAAATTGTTGGCAAAAGGAAAGGAATCCCTAAGCGATTCAGAATTACTGGCTATTCTTATCAATTCCGGAAGTGGAAAAGACAGCGCAGTTGACTTGGCCAAAAAAGTACTACGATTGGGCGACGATAACCTTGATGAATTGGGAAAAATAACGATCAAGGAAATGATGGCGATAAAAGGAATTGGCGAAGCGCGTGCCGTTACTTTAATTGCCGCACTGGAACTAGGAAGACGCAGAAGTGGAAGCCTTGTACACGATAAAAAAAAGGTACGGACAAGCAAAGAGCTCGCAGATTTTCTGAAGGTATCTCTAAAAGACTATCCTTATGAAGTTTTTGCAGTCATCTTTTTAAACATGGCCAACAAGGTAAAACATTTTGAAGTATTAAGTAAAGGCGGATTAAGTCATACCATCGTAGATCCACGTATCGTTTTTCAGAAAGCGCTTGAAGTAAAGGCTACATCTATGATTCTTTGCCACAATCATCCATCGGGAAATTTAAAACCCAGCCGCGCAGATGAGGAAATTACTGCTAAACTTAAAAGCGCGGGAAGTTTACTCGACATAAAAGTATTAGACCACCTTATAGTGAGCGATGAGGGTTATTTTAGCTTTGCTGATGAAGGGCTGATTTAGTTTTTCTTTTGAACTACAAACTATTTCTACGCCTGTGCTGTAGGTCCTCCGAAATTTAAGGGAAGCTCCACTGCTTCGATATCCTGAATGGGGCCGTTTGCCGCTTCAAATTTTTTTACATTATCAATCATGGCTTTCATAAAACGCTTGGCATGCGTAGGGGTAAGAATTATCCTGCTCTTAACTTTACTCTTTGGAGTGCCAGGCATTACATTCACAAAATCCACTACAAACTCTGCATGACTATGGGTAATAATTGCGAGGTTGGCATAAGCACCTTCTGAGACTTCTTCTGATATTTCGATATTCAATTGGTTGGGCACCTGCGGCTGATCGGACATGATTTCTTTTATTTTCAAAAGTATAACAAAGAGGGAAGGATAAAAAATAAAAAGGAAATGCAGCGTTTATCGCAAGCTAAAGGTTTTAAGAAATTAAATATATTTTTCTCCGCGACGTGAGCAAATGAGTGTTTTTTAAAAAGAAAAAACAGATTTTTGTTTGTTTACTGTTATTTAAAATCTTTCCACTGACAACTTTTCTCTTGTGTCTTAGCTTCCATATCCCTTCACTCTCAATATATTTGCATCAATGATCAATGACACTTCAAAAGAGCAAAATTTGTTCGATGAAATAATAAAAGCCTCATCTACCTGGGTAGAAGTGATTTTGCCATTGGCGGTTCCTAAAACTTACACGTATTCAGTTCCTGAAAAATTAGTTAAGAAATTACAAATCGGTTGCAGGGTAGAAGTGATTTTTGGGCAAAATAAAAAGTACGCAGGTATTATTAAATCCATCAGCAAACAACAACCCGCTTACCAAACAAAAGATATTATAAGCGTAATAGATGATGAGCCGGTAATTTATCCTAAACAAATACAACTATGGAAATGGATCAGCGAGTATTATATGTGCAGCGAAGGCGAAGTGATGGCGGCTGCATTGCCCACACATCTCAAACTGAGCAGTGAAGCCATTTTAATTTTTAATGAAGAATATGGCGAAGATTTTTCTTCGTTAGATGATGAAGAATATTTGATGGCCGAAGCATTACTCATAAAAAAAGAATTGAAAATTACAGAAGCTCAGCAAGTTTCCAATATCATTCATGTATATCCTTTGATTAAAAGACTGATCGAAAAAAGAGTCTGCTTTATCTGGGAATCGCTTACGGATAAATACAAAGAGAAAAAGGAAAATTTTGTGTTGCTGAATCCTGAATATTCGACGGATGAAAAAATGAGCGCGCTGCTGGATGAGTCTTTTACCAGGGCGCCCAAGCAAATGGAATTGCTCCTGAGTTTTTTGCATTTGTCCAAAACGGAAGGTGAAGTTTTGCAAACAGAACTTTTAAAGAAATCAGGAGCCAGCGCAGCACAATTAAAGGGTTTGACGGATAAAAATATTCTACTGATTCAAAGACGAAGCACGGATCGCATTCAATCATTACCAAAGAAAATGGATGTCAACATTGAATTGAATGATGCGCAGAAAATTGCTTTGAAGGGAATAAATAAAGCGTTTGAAAAAAAAGAAGTTTGCCTTGTTCATGGTATAACCAGCAGTGGAAAAACCCAATTGTACATTAAGCAAATAGAAAAATTTGTAAATGAAGGAAAGCAGGTGCTATATCTTCTTCCGGAGATTACTTTAACAGCACAGATCATTAGACGGCTTCAGCTTTATTTTGGCGGAAACATTGCTATATATCATTCTAAATTTAATAATAACGAAAGAATTGAAATATGGAACAAAATAAAAACTGGCGAATTAAAAATTATTCTCGGTGCCAGGAGCGCTTTGTTTCTTCCATTTAAAAACCTGGGACTAATTGTGATTGATGAAGAGCACGATCCATCATTTAAACAGCAAGACCCGGCACCGCGCTATAATGCAAGAGACGCTGCTATTTTTTATGCGTCACTTTTTGAAGCAAAAGTCTTAATGGGTAGCGCTACTCCTTCTTTGGAAAGCTATTATAATACCCAAAAGAATAAATACGCCCTGGTTACACTATCAGAAAGATTTGGGGGCACACAATTGCCTGAAATAAAAATGATAGATACCAAAACTGTAGCCGCTTCTAAAAAAGGGAAGGTGATGATTTCACCTCAGTTGAAAGCAGCCATCGAAACAGCATTACAAAATGATAAACAGGTGATTCTTTTTCAAAATCGTCGCGGTTACGCGCCTTTGTTAATTTGCGGAACCTGTGGATTTATTCCACAATGCGAGAATTGCGCCGTTACACTAACGCTGCATAAGTATTCTAACAAATTACATTGTCATTATTGTGGAAATACATATCCAAAACCGGCTGCCTGTCCGGCCTGTGGAAGTGTAAATTGGAAAGAAAAAAACTTTGGAACAGAAAAAGTAGAAGAAGAACTAACAGAAGATTTTCCAAATAACAGGATAGCAAGGATGGATGTAGATGCGGTAAAAGGTAAAAATGCGCATGATACTTTGATCAAATTATTCGAACAACATCGCATCGACATATTAGCCGGAACGCAAATGGTAGTGAAAGGTTTGGACTTTGAGAAAGTAAGTCTCGTGGGCGTTCTGGATGCAGATGGCTTATTGAGTTTTGCCGATTTCAGGGTAAACGAAAGAGCGTTTCAACTCATGGAACAAGTGAGTGGCAGAGCTGGAAGAAAACAGGAAAGAGGCTTGGTGCTTATTCAGTCATCTAAACCAAACCACCCGGTTTTATTATTTGTGCAACAGCATGATTATTCCCGCTTTTATGATTTTGAAATGGAAATGCGGAAACAATTTTTTTATCCACCATTTAGCAGGCTTATTCGTGTTACACTAAAGCATAAGCTGAAAGAAATTGTGATGGAAGCCGCAGAGATATTGGGTAATTCTTTAGAAAAAGATTTCAATAATATGGTAGGTCCGGCCGCTCCGGTTATCAACAGG
>JBDTGD010000243.1:0-5599 GCA_039937595.1 Ginsengibacter sp.
GTATATGTTTTATGAAAGCCGATAACGGCACAAAGCCATATTCCAATAAATAGGTAACCGATATTGTTTTGCAGTTTTTTTTCCATGATATTGTTTGATTGTTAAGGTTTCTAAACGGCACGGCCTCCGCCTGTGATCGCCACTTTGCTATCAATAATACCTTTATCGCAAGATGCTTTTGTCTCGTAATTTTTTTTAAATGTTACATAGGATTTTATAAGTCCAATAGCTTTACCAATTATTGCAAAACAAAACACGAAATAAAAAAATATAAAAATGTTTTTAAAAATATTAAAATGAATGTATGTTTTAAAGAAAATGACAAATGCAATGAAACAGAAAATGCCTATAATAGTAAAATATTTGCCCATTAAACAACCGCATTCTTTCTTAAATGTTAGAACATCTGACATAATACATAGAAGTTAAATAGTAAAAGATGGCAATTCAGCAAATGCATACCCTAAAATAGCATTGGCAGAAACTCTTGCTTTGGCTCTAAGAGCAGGGCTCGAGTTTTGTGCAGTAGCCCAATACCAGGCTAACCATGCCACTTGCCAACAATATGCTCCTTGGTAATCCCAACTCGAGTCAGCACCGCTTTGACCGGCGAGACCTGAAGCCCAGGAGGGAAAGTCAGCGTTATGAGCCTTTCCATCTATGTGACGGCATTCATGAAAAAGAATTGATGCTCTTTGTACGACATCTTGTCCATAAAAAAAATTGATATTATAAAGTTCAATTCTTTTTATTTGGCTAAATGCATTTCCTATTTCCAGGCCTGCTGTACAAACCCAACTGGCTAAATATCCGTACGCAATGCAAGTAAAGGTCGTAAGCCAAATCCATCCTTTACAAATCCAACTAGCAAGTTCGCATCCCCAGGAGCATGGCCACCAATCACAACAATCCCAACTACATGATTCGTAGCCGTCCCGTTGATATTGTGTGCAACCCCATTTGACTGTATTGCGATATTCAGTACATCCAGCTCCAAATGTGGTTGCATTGGTTGTATTATTTGAACCACACAAAGCCCGCAATTTGAAACCGTTCATCTTTTCCCTAACATATCGTCCTCCCCAATACAATAAGTTATCTTGATCATAACTTTCATCCTGTGGGTTGTCTGATGAGTAGTTCAACGCCCATAAGGCATTAAACGTGCGTGCTAATGGTTTATCAATATTGCAACAATCATCATATCCCCAACCGTCTTGCCAATAGTCATAATCGAAATTATAACTATACCAGACCCAATCAATAAAAGCCTGGTCGCAAATCCTTGTTCCATAGAGACTATCTCCACTAATATCTTTTGGGGGAACGGAATAATTACAGTCTGCCATAATAGTTAGTTTAAATATTTACTAAAGTATTTTAGGTGGTTTTGAAATGCTTATATACTTTGAAAATTTTCTAACCTCACTTTTACCTTCCTGCGGTTTTTGCACATATTTGTCATTTAAAGCAATGTCCTCCTGAATGTTTTTTATAATAGTTATATCTTTCACTTCTTTAGGCCTTATATCTATAATAAACTGTTTTTCTTTAGGCAAAATTTCAAAGATTTTAGCTTTATTTTCAGTGTTGATCGCTATTAAACTTTGGCAAGTAGCTATGTTTAATGTCAGGTATTTACTTTTTAGTAAATCAAATAACTCTATTTCTCCTTCTTTGTATCCTTTTTGTACGATACTTCTAATTCCGTCGATTGCAGTTAATCTAATCGCTGTTTCTTCGGCAACAGTTGAGAATAAATGAATAGTTTTTGACATTTCATTCGGGATTTCAGACATAGCAATTCGGCTAAGTGGCCTAATAAATTCTGGTAATTCAAATTGTGCAATACAATAAACCATAAACCACCTTGCATTGTATTCACTTTCCGGTAGTTTCTCAAAAGCATACGTTAATTCTTTAACACACTCCTGTGGGTCGGATTGAAGTTTTTTCAAAACTTCAGAACTATTTTTTAAATCCTTACTTAACGCGTCTATTAAAATGTTCAAATTTCGACCAACATCACTATTATAAAAAAGAGACAAACCGTTTTTCGATTTTGAAACTGTTTGAATTAATTTCTTTTTTAAAGATCGCAGTATTAGTACTATAATAAAAGCTATTATTGCTGCGGCGCCAAGTATCCATAACCAAAGAATAGAGTGGTTCATAATATAAATCTTTAGTTACTGAGGTTACACGTTTTATTTAGATATCACTTTTCATTTTCAACAGGTTAAAAAGAAGGAACAGCTTTGGAATACTTGTCATTTGCACTAATAGATTGTTTCATTAAAGAAGTACCGATTTTACGTAACACTTCCGCGGTATTCTCTGCCGAAACTGCATCAGCCAGCATAAATAAAAGACCTCCATAATAAGATTGTTCATGCGGAGGCAAAGGTTGTGGATTAAGCATCACTTCTTCTCTTGTAAAAACCCAATACCATGGTTCCGGTGAAGGTCCGAACTTTATTAAGTCTTCTAAATAATTAGGTCGGGGATGAGGTCCCCACGGCTCAAAATACTCATCATAGCTTAGGGATTTTACACCAGAATCAAACACGCTTTTTCCAACTGAATTCAATTCTTTTGCAACATTAGAATCAGTTACTTCCTTTGCGATGGATTTGATTACCATAGAGGCCATAACGTGACGACTTCCTTCTGTCAATAAGGGCTCATGAGGATGAATAATTTCCCACAACTCCGGATTAAAATGCGCAAGAAATACGAGGAAAGATGTTCTTGATGATAAATTCATAATTGATAATTTTTTTAGTTTAAAAAATTGGTTACCTGTTCGTAATGCTAATATGGTTATCAATAACCGTTGCACTTAAATTCCCGAAAAAAATAACAGCTTGAACTATTGGTCGTGATTTCTTATTCAAAAGGAAATAGAAAACCAACAGCAAATTTATCAACGGCGGAATCAGTTTTGAAGTGTAAATGACCGGGTGGCGGAATTGATTGAGCAGTGAGAGGAATTTATAACTTAAGTGGCGACGGGAATGAAGAAAAGAGAAACTCTTAAAAAAATATTATTACTGAAAGCGGGAAATTTTAGACATTATTTTACCAAATAGAAATTGTATTTATTAGTTCGTTTACTCTAAAAGGTAGTCTTCACCTTACTTTCCTTTTCCCAATAAAATGATCCTTATCGTGTGTATCATTATTTTGAAATCCAAAGCCAGTGAAATATTCTCGATATAAATAATGTCGTATTGCATTCGCTGGGTCATTTCGTCCACATTTTCGGCGTAGCCAAATTTTACCATTCCCCAACTGGTGATGCCTGGCTTTACTTTCAAGAGCAATTTGTATTCCGGATGTTCTTTGGTAATCAGGTCGATGTAGTATTGTCTTTCGGGCCGCGGGCCTACAAGGCTCATTTCTCCTTTCATAACGTTCCATAATTGAGGTAACTCATCAAGCCTCCAACGCCGCATGGCTCTCCCCCACTTAGTAATTCTTTCATCATTGTCGCTGCTTAGCATGGGGCCATTTTCTTCGGCATTCATCACCATTGACCTGAATTTATGAATCAGAAAAACTTTTCCTTTATACCCTACTCTTTTCTGCGAATAAAATATTGTTCCGGGCGAAGAAAGCTTTGTTCTGATGGCGGTGAAGATCAACAATGGCGATAGTAATATCAATCCAAAAACGGAAAGTATAATGTCAACAAGCTGTTTCACATTTTGTTGCCAAGGGTTCATCAGGCCGGTATGGATTTCTATCAGGGGAGTTCCCATGATGTTGGTCGTTCTCACGTTTCCACTTAATATATCAACTTTGTCCGGCATCATTTTTACATTTACTTCCTTCTCAGCGAGTATTTGAAGAATTTTTTCCAGTTCATCTCTTTCTTCATTTTGCAAAGCGATAATCACTTCGCTGATTGCCAATTCGTCAATGACATTTTTGGTTCTATTTAGCTTGCCTAAAAAATTAATTTTTCCATTTGATACGGTATCATTTTCGCTATCGGTAGCGATATAACCACATATACGATAGCCTGTTTTTTCTTTATTCGTATTAATGGCAGTAAATAATTCATTTACTTTTCCCTTGCTGCCAACAATCAGCGTGTTCAACCATATTTCTTCCCGTTGCAATTGGCTGTGAGCCTTGCTGAGAAAAAAATACCTTACGACATAGGTGGCAAAAAACTGCAGACCGAAAAGAATAAAAAACTGCGTGTAAAAGGTGGAGAGATTTTGCTCTCTTTTGTATAAAAGAAAAATAAAAAATAAGATAATGCTTCCTAAAAAGGCGCTTAAAAATGTAGATAGCAATTCAAGTAATCGCGACTTGTAATAAAGGCATTTGTAACATCCAAAAAGATGATGTAACACAAAATAGCCCGAAGGATACAACACCAAACCGGCCAAAAATTTCCTGCTAAAATCAAAATGCTCATATCCCAGCTTGCGATGAATCCAATAAAAAATGATCCACGCTGCTACAGCGGCAATTAAATCGCCCAACACATAAAATCCAATATTTAACCGCTTTTGCAAATTGAAAGAAAGTTAGAATTTATGTGATTTGGTTGTGGCTTATTTTTTCAAGAATTAAATGGGCTACTTCCATTGCCCGGTAGCCATCAATCTCACTAACAACAGTAGGCTGGTTATTTTTAATGGAATTTACAAAGCTTTGCAATTCCATTAGTATCGCATTGTTTTCTTTTATTACCGGCGATGCGATAGCGATTGTTTTTTTCCCGTGATTGGTATCTATATCAAACGTGAATACATCTTTATCACCCGGCGATTTGTATTTGATGACCTCAGTTTTTTTGTCGAGAAAATTAATACCTATATAAGAGTCTTTTTGAAACAAACGCATCTTGCGCATTTTTTTCATACTGATCCTGGATGAAGTCAGATTGGCTACGCAACCGTTATCAAATTCCATTCTTACGTTGGCAATGTCAGGCGTATCACTTAATACATTTACCCCGTTGGCAAAAACATTTCTAACACCGCTTTTTACCAGCGATAAAATAATATCTATGTCATGGATCATTAAATCAAGGATCACGCTTACATCCGTTCCGCGCGGATTGAACTGGGCCAGCCGGTGTACTTCTATAAACATGGGCTCAAGATGATATTCTTTTGCAGCCAGCAGCGCCGGGTTAAAGCGCTCTACGTGTCCCACTTGTAATTTTATATTTGCTTCTTTGGCCAGTTTTACAATTTCTTTTGCTTCTGCCATGGTATTGGCCAGGGGTTTTTCTATAAATACATGCTTGCTCTGTAAAATTGCTTTTTTACATATTTCATGATGCGCGGTGGTAGGCGCTACAATATCGACGATATCGCAGGCTTTTATTAATTCATCGGCATCTTTGAATCTTTTGATTTCATATTCTTTTTTAATCTCCTTCGCTGTTTCATCTGAAGGATCAAAGAACCCAACTATCTTTATATCTTCTATTTCTTTCCAGTTGTTCAGATGGAACTTGCCCAGGTGCCCGGTTCCAAATACGCCTACTTTTAGCATAATTAATTTTTTAAACGCGATAAAGGTAATAACAGATAAATAACCTTAGTAAACAAAATTAAAATTCGATAAAGTA